>NZ_JAEQCI010000108.1:2350-22807 GCF_020738565.1 Microcoleus sp. PH2017_12_PCY_D_A
AGTACGAAAAATATCGGCAGAAACCCGGTTTCTGGGATTAGGTGAGTGGCGAGAAACCGGGTTTCTGCGACAATTTCGGTTGAGTACGAAAAATATCGGAAGAAACCCGGTTTCTGAAATTCCCTGCGTGGCGAGAAACCGGGTTTCTGCGACAATTTCGGTTGAGTACGAGAAATATCGGCAGAAACCCGGTTTCTGGGATTAGCCTCGATCCACAAAAATGATGAGCAATTATCTCCCCGTCAGCGTATCTGCATAAGGATCGGGCAAAGCTTGCTGCACCTCCAACACCGACAGAGAATCCCCACTCACAGGTTGGCTAATTGACTTTTTTTTTAGCCCATCCCCCCGCATATCGCGCTCTTGCAACTTTACCAATTCCTCCTGATAAACAGCAACAATTCGCCCCAAACTGCTCACCAAATCATCCCAATTCTCATCTCCCACCAACTTCTCAGAAATGCCCTCAAATAACTCTCCCGCTTGCCTTTTTTGAACATAAGCCTTCAACAGCTTTCCCGACTTTTGCAAAACCGCCTGATAAATCTCCCCATCCGACCACCACAGCCCCTGTTGACTCAGCAGCCAAGTCAAAATATACTCGCGAGCGTGCTGCTCCTTCACCCAAGCCGCGAGATACTGCAAATCTTCCATAATTACAACACTCTCCTAAATTTTCCTCAAAATGTCCGCTTGTTTGTATCTACCGTTACTGCGATCGACATAATACCTGCCTTATCATCACCTGCCCGCGTCATTAATAATTCTTAAATCTTAAAAAAACCCTACTGATTTACCAAACAGCAATTCTTACAATATAAAAATAAACCTAAACCACCTCGGTCTATTGTCCAATACTTTTAGTCCACCGGAAAGCGCTAAACCCCGCCTCGCTTTCCTCTTTCCCAAATCCGTCCTCAAACGGAACTAGCGGGTTATTAGCGTCAGGAACCTCAGCCCCGACGGCATGAGGCTTGTAAGAAATTCTTGCCAGCCATTCTGACGGGCCTCAGACTTACCTTGGTCTACGTTTTTTGAGTCACGACACCCTGGGATGGGTAGCTAGTCCCCTGCCCTGTCATTTGCAGTTAAACAGTTTTAAGGTCACTGAAACAGTGCTGCAAGTTTAACAAGCTCTCAAAACATTGGCGAAGCTAACTTTACCCCGCAAGGGAGTTTTGGAGACAACCATATCTCCACTCCTCGGCAACCATACCCCTCCTTCCCGAAAGGGAATATAAAGCCGTCCTACAAGGACGGAGTTTCTACCCATTTTTCTGATGACAAAGCAAAATTTTGGTTTAATCGGTCTAGCAGTGATGGGCGAAAACCTAGCCCTCAACGTCGAAAGCAGAGGCTTCTCCGTAGCCGTGTACAACCGCACAGCAGCGAAAACAGACGAATTCATGGCGAAACGCGCCCCCGGCAAAAACATCATAGCCACCAAGACTCTGGCGGAATTCGTCGAAGCTCTAGAACGCCCCCGCAGAATCTTAGTTATGGTACAAGCTGGCAAACCGGTAGATGCGGTAATTGACCAGCTAAAACCGATGCTAGACCCCGAAGACATGATTATTGACGGCGGCAACTCCCTCTACGACGACACCGAACGCCGCACCAAAGATTTAGAAGCAGCGGGACTGGGATTTGTCGGCATGGGCATCAGCGGTGGCGAAGAAGGCGCACTGAATGGCGCTAGCATGATGCCTGGTGGCACTCTAGCAGCCTACAAGGAATTGGAGCCGATTCTTGTCAAAATTGCGGCTCAAGTAGATGACGGCCCCTGCGTCACATTCATCGGCCCCGGTGGCGCCGGTCACTACGTGAAGATGGTTCACAACGGCATTGAGTACGGCGATATGCAGCTCATTGCGGAAGCCTACGATTTGCTCAAAAACGTGGGTGGACTCAGCGGCCAAGAGTTGCAGGAAGTGTTTGCAGAATGGAATACCACGGACGAACTCAACTCGTTTTTGATTGAAATTACGGCTAATATTTTCAAATACATTGACCCGGAAACTAAGCAACCTTTAGTTGAGGTGATTATGGATGCAGCAGGCCAAAAAGGTACTGGTCGCTGGACGGTGATGAGTGCTTTGGAATTGGGCGTTTGTATTCCGACAATTATTGCTGCTGTGAATGCCAGAATCATGTCTTCTTATAAGGCTGAGCGCGTCAAAGCTTCTCATGAAATAACTGGGCCGAGCGCTAAGTACGAGGGCGATACTAAAGAGTTTGTGAACAAAGTTCGGGATGCGCTTTACTGCTCAAAGATTTGTTCTTACGCGCAAGGAATGGCTCTTTTGAGTGCAGCTTCTAAGTCGTATAATTACAATCTGGATTTGAGCGAAATTTCCCGCATTTGGAAGGGCGGCTGTATTATTCGGGCTGGCTTTTTGGACAAGATTAAAAAAGCTTTCAAGGACGATCCCGCGCTGCCGAATTTGCTGTTAGCACCGGAGTTTAAACAGAGCATTCTCGATCGCCAATCAGCTTGGCGGGAAGTGTTATCTACGGCTAGCCTGCTCGGGATTGCTGTACCCGCCTTCAGCGCGTCGCTGGACTATTTCGACAGCTACCGGCGCGATCGACTGCCGCAAAACGTAACGCAAGCCCAGCGCGATTATTTCGGGGCTCACACCTACGAGCGCACCGACAAACCGCGCGGCGAATTCTTCCACTCAGAGTGGACTCAGGCTGCTAAAGAGTCGCTGCAAACTGGAACTACTGATTAATTAATGTTTGTAGGGTGCGCACTGCGCACCTTACTAATGTTTGTAGCGCACCTTACTAATGTTTGTAGGGTGCGCACTGCGCACCTTACTAATTTCTCTGCGGTTGCAAATTGTTTTGACGTTTGTTTTCGAGATAGCTTTTAATATATTTGTCGTTAAAGAGCGATCGGGCGATCGTCAGTGCTTCTTGTCTTTCTGCGTCTGTCATGTAATCATCGCCTTTTAAACCTGATGGCGGGTGTCGGGGATCGCCGCCTGCATCGAGAAATCGCTGACGTGCGTTAGCGAAGCCCTCGAAGAGGATCGCCATTAATTCTCCTAATCTCCGGTCTTGTTCTATTCTGATATCATGCGGTTTCGTCATAGTCTTCAACCTCGTCTCTACGAACAATCTCGCCACTTTGTAGTATAAATGATAAACATCTCTTTAAAATAAGTGTAATTTTATGAAGCCTTTTATAGTGAGAGCCGCTGCCCTTGTACGTGATATTGCAGCCTTGGTATTTGATACACTTAAAGAAGAAGAGTCAAGAAAACGTTTATCAGAGAGCGGTATTCTGGAAGTGGATGCAATGACTGGCAAAGAGTTTGAAATATTTCTAGATGTCCATTTTAGAAATTGTGGTTATATTGTTAATTTAACTCAAGACAGTCAAGATTATGGCGCCGATCTAATTTTGTACAAAGATGGCTTAAAAACGGTGGTTCAAGCAAAAAGAAGCAAAAACCCAGTTGGGATTAAAGCAGTTCAAGAAGTAGCAGGAGCCGTCAGACATTACAAAGGAAATAAAGGAAGAGTCATCACCAACAACAGATTTACAGAAAACGCTTACAACCTGGCTGAATCTAACGACATAGAGTTATGGGATAGAAAAAAACTCATCGAATTCATCCTGATAGCTAAGAATAGTAAATGAATCATGCTAGAAATTTCCAACACAGTATTTATTGCCGATCGCGAAATTGAGATTAGCGCCATTCGCTCCCAAGGCGCGGGCGGGCAAAATGTCAATAAGGTAGCAACGGCTATTCACCTGCGCTTTGACATCGGCGCTTCTTCATTACCCGATCGCTACAAGCAGCGTTTGTTGCAACTCAACGATGGGCGCATCACCTCCGAAGGCGTGATTGTCATCAAGTCTCAGGAGCACCGCAGCCAGGAACAAAACCGGGAGGAGGCTTTGAGACGGCTGCAAGAACTGATTAAAAGTGCGATCGTCATCCCGAAAAGGCGCAAACCCACCAAAGCAACTCGCTCTTCCCAGCGCCAGCGTCTCGACAGCAAAACCAAGCGGGGGCAGATTAAGGCTCTGAGAGGGAAAATTACGGATTGAGTAATCAAAGGGCTCCCTGGTACGTAGTTGCGCTTGGGCGCTCTTTATTATATGGAAAGAGCGCCCAAGCGCAACTACGTACCTTATGTTGTGCCAGTTACGATCGACCTTTTGGACTTTTTATCCGTCAGGATTTGGTGGCCCTAAATCGTTAGGTAAATCGTTAAGCGTTTTTCCGAGAGCTTTGCAAAGGGCTTTCATCTGAGCAATGGTCAATTCTGGTTCATCCAAGCCTCGCTCCCAGTTACTGATTGCTTGTTGACTTAGGGTTTTTGCGCCCGTTTTGTCGGGAATTTGCTTTGCTAAAGCCGATTGCGATAAACCAACAGCCTCCCGCAAGATTTGGAGTGCTGGTATATTTTTCGACTCTTGAGTTTGTTTCTTTCTGGGCATATCGCGGAAAATTTACAAGCAAACTTGTTGACAAACCAGAAGGTTACAAGTATCCTTGTTTAAGATAGAGACAACAGAAAGGCGGCTCATTTAGCCGGACGGTGGAAACGCTTTAGTTTAGCGAGCTGCCTTATTTGTAGTTTCTACCAATTATGCCTGCATAACCCTTAGTATTTTCGGGGCTTGGGCGCATACCTCAAGTCCCTTTCCCTAGAGATTGGCTAACCCCTGCGGGTTAGTTGTCCGATCGCCCTCGATCGCGACTTGGTAAGTCATCGGGAATTTTGGTTACGTCTAATCCTAAAAGCTCAAACATAGTTTTTAGAGAAACTTGGTACAGGTTAGCCATAGCAAGTATGTTTTCAGCGTTAGGCAGAGCCTTGCCTAATTCCCAGTCAGCTTGTCTTCGCTCGGAAATTCCGATTTTTTCTTTGACTTGAGGGCGTGTTAGTCCAGCTTTTTCTCTGAGTAGTCTCAATGGAGACTTCTCCTTTTCCTGTAAATCTTCTTCTATCATAGGACGAAATATTCATGATGCAAACGTCTTGACAAAAGCTTATATAAGACGTAAACTTCATGTTGGTAGGCACAACAGAGGCGGCTCAGCGAGCCAAACAGTCAAAATGCAGGTTTGAAGAACCGCCTTATGTGTAGTGTCTATCAATTATGCACTAGCATACCCTTTGTATTTTGGGGGCTTGGGCGCATACCTCAAGCTCCTTTCCCTAAACATGAACTAACCTCTGCGGGTTAGTTGTCCGATCGTGAGGGCGATTTTACCAAAGGGATATCGTCAGGGATGTTGGAGATATCGATGCCTAGCAATCTAGCGACAGTTTTGGGCGAAAGCTTTAACTCCCGGCATAGGGCGAAAAAATTATCCGCCCGTGGCATTTTCCGACAATTAACCCAGGAATTCACTGTATTTAGAGAAACTCCTAGGTTTCGGGCTAGTTGTTCCTGGGTAGCTTCAGCCAATTGGATAGCTTCTTGAATAGTTTCTGGCTTGAGATAGTCTATATCTTGATTCATTTAAACTAAAGTTATACAATTTTAGTTGACAAAGTAGGATTATCCAACTAAAGTTGTAAGTGACGGACATGGCAGAAGGCGGCTGGCGAGCCTTCAAGTTCAAAACGTGCAGGTTTTAATAACCGCCTTACTTGTGCTGTCTATCAATTGTGCTGGCATACCCAAGCCTATTTTTGGGGTTTGAGTGCATACTTTAAGCCCCTTTCTCTTAACCTCTGCCGGAGGTGATGCGATGTAAAAGGTCGATCGACCTACAGCACAACCCAACTCAAAATTGTACCAAAAATCCCGACCAAAAATTCAACTTTGCGATCGCCCAACTTCCGTGCTATCGTTCCCTTTCTCGAACCATTGCGGATCATGACCACATCTACCGACAACTTCTACCTAGGCGATGTCGCCTCCAACTTTCACTTTGCAGGCCCCCTGCTAGACTTTGAAGAAGAAATCCAGAATCAATCGCCCTTTCACGATTTAGACTACCTGACAGGCGAAATTAAAAGGGGATTCCTCGACTACGTGCGGCAAGGGATCATGCTGGACGCCATCCGAAAGCTGCGATTGTACAAAGGCAAGTTCAAAACCTTTAAAAGTTACTGCGAACAAGCCTTAGGCAGACAGTATTTTTATTGCACGCAAATTATCAAATCTGCTGCAATTTGCCTGCGCTTAATTAAAGCCGGATTTGAGATTTTGCCAAGCTGCGTCGCTCAAGTTGTCCCTTTGTTCAAACACGCAGTCACAGACCAATACGGCGACTGTGCTTTGCAGGAAAAGTGGCAAGAAGTTGTGGATGTCATCCCCAAAGAAAGGATTACAGCAATCACTATTGCCGAAACAGTTGACAACAACCCCAACCTCAGGTTAAAACAAATTCGGATCAAAACGGACACCTACGCTCTTTTAACGAAAAAAGCAGCCGCAGCGGGAATGTCAATTTCGGAATTTTTGGGCAGGCTGGTTGACGAATACAACCCCAGAAATTTGGAGCAGCCCGCAGAGCACACTCCCGAACAGGAGCAGATTTTAGACGAATTAGACGCCCAGTTTAAGAAGCCGGCAGCCGAACCGACTTCTACGGCAGCTAAAGACAAAGTTAAATCTAAAGGTTTTGGAGTAAAAATTGAGGCAAAAGGTGGTACAAGGGAGGTGAAGGCGAAAATTTCGGAAGGTAAGGTTAAGGCTAAAAGTGCAGAAAGTGAAATTAAGTTGAAAACTAAGCAAACTGAAATCCCCGCAACAAAACTGTCTAATTCATTTAACGAGAAAAATCATGAAGTCATCTGCCCAAAATCCAATCATGCGTCAACTGAAACTGATGGAAGCTCAATTGAGCCAGATTCAGTGCCAACTGATTAAAGCCACTGTGTTGAATTGGTGGCAAATAGTTTTGCCGGACGGACAGAAGATTGCGATCGAGCACGCGGGCGGCGGACACTGGATTTTTCGGGCTAACGGGCTGGAAAAATCGCATCCTGAAGTGCGGAAAGCTGTGTTAATGGCGATCGCGGAAGGCTGTCGCCGATAAGCTACGCTAAGGACACGGCGCTGTGTCGTGTCCCTACTGGATGATGGGATTTCTCATGATTTGGGGATGTTGGGGCGATACGGGATTAGTATCGGGATTGGTTAAAAGTGCGATCGGAATGTCCCAACTGTGGGGCAAAGTTTAAGGTTCCCGCGTTTTTGGGAGATAATTCGTTATTACTGCTTATAAATACCCCACTAAAAGTAAGATCGAACTAGAAGCGGAGTTTAATAACCTCGCCGAAGAATGGCGTGGAGAAACGAGGATGCTGTCATTGGTTACACAGAAGTCAATGCACGCAGCTTACCAGAGAATTATTGGTATGGGCCCGCCTGTTGTCCCGTTGATTTTGCGCGATCTAGAACAAAAACCCGATCATTGGTTTTGGGCGTTGAGGGCAATTACTGGTGATAATCCGGTAAAACCTGAACAGCGCGGTCGAATGAAGCTTATGACTCAAGCGTGGATAGAATGGGGAAAAGAACACGGTTATGAGTGGTAGGCTGGATTACCGTAAAATCTTGAGATTTCCTAATTTAGAGCGTACTGAATATGAAGTCACAAGTCAAGCAACTGTAGATTATAATTGCTTTGCTTTCGCTGCTGGCGAAGAAGACTGTAGATGGGATCCGGTAGATCCTGATGGATACTGGCCCGATGGTGTGCCAAGAGAGTTAACACTCGACGCTTTTATTAAGGCTTATCAAACTATTGGATATGAATGTTGCGATAATCGCGAGCTTGAACCGGGCTTTGAAAAGATAGCAATATACACGTATAACGGTGAACCTCAGCACGTTGCGAGACAAGAAAAGGATGGTATGTGGAAAAGTAAGTTAGGGGATTGGGAAGATATTAAACATGAATTAGAAGGGTTAGAAAATCCTCATTATTATGGGGTAGTTCAACAAGTTTTAAAGCGAACGACAACTCCGGTGTAAATTTTGCCACTGAAATTGTAAGCTGTGGGCGATCGACCAAGGCTGTGACTAGCCAGCCATCCTAAACGGCTCGACGCTGAGAGAATGAAATTTAAAAATCCTTTTTAAATTTTTATTTATTACTAAACAAGTATCCTTGAAAAATAGGGTGATTGGCGATAAAAAAGAACATAAGTTTCTAACATCTCAAGCGATACTTTTTCTTTTGAATCAAACAAAAAACCTAGCTCATCCTGTATGGTTTTTGCTTCAAAGTTTGGCAAACGAGAATCAATATGCAATCGTTCTTTAATTGTTAAGTCTGGTACGTTAATTCGTTGCGGGGGTTTCCAATCTCTGTTACTAAGTTCCCATTTATCTATATTTGTTTGATCAAAAAATTCTTGCATTTTATTTCGCTCAAGTATGATTCCTGTAACTGTAAGCATTTGTTGCCCATCAGCATACGAAAAAGCTGTTAGAGGTTGAAAATAAATATCTTGCTGCCCTTGCATTGCTTTGTTAGCAGCATACTTTAATACCAGACATAGCGCCTCTGGGAAGTTCTTTTCTGTCATCATATCTGGTATCACATCAGCCGACGGAAAAATATCTCCTAACACTGTTTTTAGATGATTGATTCTCGCATCTTTTAGATCAAAAGAACTCATGTCTTTCTGAGATGGTACATAAGATGCTGGATGAGCATTCACGGTAATTTTGATAATATCGAGTGCATCCAGCTTCTTAAGAGTATCTTGAAATTCCTCTATTTGCTTTAGTAATTCACTTGGTCTAACGTAATCTAGCCAAATAATAGTTTCTTCTCTTCTCTGAAATTCATTTATAAACTGACTACTGGATTGTTGAAGGCACTCAATGCAGTTATGCGGTTGGTTAAATATTTGCCGTTTATAGACTTCTATATCTTGTTCGATTGAAATCATATTGCATATTCCAAATCTAGAATGTATGTATTTAAAGTCCTCCAGAGAATGTCCACCAAAGCCTATATATTTATACTTTGAAATACTACAATATCTATCTATTTTTGCAAGTGATTCTAGAAAGGCATATCGATCGATAGCCTTATTAAGTCTTAAATGGTAAGGGATTGATGCACCAGTCATTGTTTTGCCTCTCTTAAAACTTTTTCAAAGCATTCATTTCCCACCTCTGAAGGTTCACGATTGGAATCTTCAAATAAATAGTTAGCAACTATCTCTATGTCCTTTACCGTTCGCGAAAATCTTATATTTTTTTTGCTTACTTGCCCATTTTGAGGGTATGGCTTAGGTAAAGAAGGGAGATACTTTCTTTCATAGGTTCTATTCTTTACTGGAGTCCAATTATCAGATGGAATCTTTCTAAACAGATCATTTGGAGCAATAAGTTTAGCTTTTTCTACTCTCTCCTTTTCTTCAACAAGATTTGCTTTCCACTTGTTAGTATGTGAAGTAAATATCTTAAGCCCTTCGCGCATAAAATCTTTGACGTATAAATAGATATCAGAAGATGCATCTATGCCCCTTTTAGTGGTTGTAATGGGCAACTTTCTTGCATCGGAACTGCGAAAATAGACAACTCCTGAAATTGCAATAAATTGAGGATGGTAACTAGGAACTGTTTCCTCTCCCCAGCCTGTCAAACGAGTTTTGTCACAGTACAGTACCACACGATCGTTGCAAACAATAGTCCAACCTGCGGTTTCGCTACTCCGCCTATTACCCTCCATTTCATCATTTACTTCTTCCTCACTAGCCGTAGCTCTATAAAACCCAATTGCTAGTTTAATCTCAACTCCATCTTTCTCCATTTCATAAAGATATGGTGCAATAGTATTTTCCTTGCCTATCTGATCTGCCCCATCCCATAGAAGGTTCAAAGGCTCCGGAGTTACTTTTACTTCGTTGATCCAAACGGTGAAACCTTTGTGAAGGATATAACTGTAATAATGAGAGATTTTGCTTACTAAAGAATTATGTAAGATAGATTGCGGTGATGAAAAAATATTGACAATGCTAGGATGTAAGTTAGTTATTTTGATTGATGTCCCATTGCTATCTACAGCGGGTTCAATTGTTTCAAATGGTAACTGCCAATCATTATCATCTGTTAACCAGCCGGGATGAATAGTAACTTTAAAAGAATCAGTTTTTGTTTTTGATATTACTTCACTTGATCGTCCCATTTTGAAAATCGATCTTTTCATCCCAATCCCATAAGTTCCAATCGTATAAAGATCATTATCGACATTATTAGGTCTTCCCATTCTAAACGCGTAATTTTGAGCTACGTCTATTGGTATGCCACCGCAATTATCCTCTATTGTAAAACTTTCATTTGAAAAAGTTAGTTTTGCCCAAAAACAATCATAAGGTTTCTCAGAAGAATGATGATCTTTAATAGTTCGTTGTATTCCATCAATACAATTATCTAAAAGATCTAGGATTGCATCTTCTAGTTCAATATCACGAGTAAGCATCTCTACAAAAAAGCTTTTTGTAGGTGATGCGTTTAATGTATTTGGCAATTCTTGCTCATTGGCTGATGTCATATATAGTCCTTTATTAGGTTTGTATTAAGCAAATTCAAAATTATCCTTGTCATATCAAAGCATAGCAGATGAGGCATTATTCGACACATTTAAGCTGACTATTCAACTGCTTATCTATATGATATAACCATACAGGAATCACAGACTCACCAGATTTTCAGGAATCGATCGCCCTTACCACACAATCCAACACCAAAAACTACAAAACCCGCTACCAGAGCGGGCTTCAGAAGATGGACACAACTGGACTCGAACCAGTGACCCCTACGATGTCAACGTAGTGCTCTAACCAACTGAGCTATGCGTCCTCACGAATTACCAATGTAGCAGAACATTAGATCGCCTGTCAAGCATAAATATAAAATTTTTCAAGCCACCCACAGCCACCGCCCTAATTCCCAACCCGCCAAATCTTCACAGTTCGATCGCCCGCACCGCTAGCCAAACACCCCCCACCAGCACCAAACGCCACCGACAAAACCTCCCCCCCGTGCCCCGTCAGAAGTTCCAGCAAACCCCCCGTAGCAGCATCCCACAAATAAATCGAACCATCCCGACTCCCCGTCGCCAAAACCCGACCATCCGGGCTTAACGCCACACACAAAACATCCCCAGAATTGTCCCTCATACTCCGCAGCAGCGTACCTCGCCCGTCAGCATCTATCCGCCACAGCTTCGCCGTACCGTCCCGACTCCCACTAACCAAAATCGATCCCCCCCCAGCCCCCCCTTGGGAAGGGGGGGAGATAGAGGAAGAAGTCGCAGCAAATGCGATCGCCCGCACCCAATCCCCGTGCTCTGCCAGAGTACAAATCGATCGACCGTTTCGCCAATCCCACAACTGCAAACTCTTATCCCGACTACCGCTAGCCAAAAACTCCCCACCGGGACTAAAAGCCACCGCCTCCACTCCACCGGCGTGACCGCTTAAAGCCGACATCGGCCTACCCTTATTCAAATTCCACAATTGCACAGTCTTGTCCCGACTCCCCGTCGCCAAAACCTGACCGTCAGGACTGAAGGCCACAGCATAAACCCGATCCTCATGGCCGCGCAAAGCGTACCACCACTTACCCTTATTCAAATCCCAAATTTGAATAGTTTTATCCCGGCCGCCGCTAGCCAAAGTCGCACCATCAGGACTAAACGCCACGCAAGTCACCCAGTCAGTATGACCAGTGAGAGTGTACCACCGCTTACCCGCGTCCAACTTCCACATCTCGATCGTCTTGTCCTCGCTACCGCTAGCTAAAGTCGCGCCGTCGGGACTGAAAGCTACCGATGTAACAGCCAGGGAATGCCCTACCAGAGTGTGAACGCACCTCCAAGTAGGCGCGCGTGCGGGAACAACCCGCTGCATCGGCGGCACAGGTATAATAGTGCCTGCAACCGTTGGGGGCACGGCATTCTGCACTGCAGGCATCCTCTGCGGCGCGGGAATTGCAGCAGCTACCGGAGTCGGGGGAATTTGCACAGGCGAATGCTGCGGCTGCAAATCTTGGAGTATTTCAGCGACAGATTTGTAGCGGCGACTGAGACTCGGTTCGATCATTTTGTCAAGGATGCGGCTTAATTTCCGATCGACTTTAACCTTCAAAAAATCTCGCCAAACCCAAACATCTTGGTTGATATCGAACAAATCAAAAGGAGATATTTGAGTCAGCAAATAAATGCAAGTTACGCCCAAACTGTACAAATCGCTGGCATAAACCGCTTGGCCTCGAATTTGTTCCGGCGCCACGAATTCGGGCGAACCGATTACTGTACCTGTTTCTCTCAAACCCTCCACAAGTTTTGCAGCGCCAAAATCAACTAAAACTAATTCCCCGGTTAATGTTGGGTAAGTATAAATGATGGGAGTTTGAGAAACGCGGCGGCGGATAATATTTGGTGGTTTGATGTCTCGGTGAATTACATTGCGCGAGTGTACAAATTCTAATACTGGCAATAAATCATTTAGCAAACTACGAATCTGATTTTCGCTAAAAACCCCAGCCCCCGCCAATTCTTGCTGTAAATTTTGACCTTCTATAAATTCCTGCACCAAATACTGATAGCGTTCCTGCTGAAAGTGCGCCAGCAGTTCGGGAATTTGCGGGTGTTTCCCCAATTCGTCCAGCCGCACTGCTTCTCGGTTGAATAATTCTGCTGCTTTTTCGGCGCTGCTGGTTCCTTGGGATAGGGGGAAAAATTGTTTGATTGCACAGCGCGGTTTGGAGGGTTTGTCTTCGTCTACGGCTAAAAAAGTACGCCCGAAACCGCCTCGCCCGAGGGGTTTGATGGCACGGTAACGCTCTCTGAGCAACAGTTTGGTGCCACAATTCAGGCAGAATTGAGTTCGATCGGCATTTTGCGGGTTTTGACAGGCGGGGTTTAGGCAATAACTCATAACTGAACCGGGAAGCAATCAGCAGCATATTTCTATGATACTGAGGCAATACCAAATCCGACTTAAATATCCCCTTTATTTCTAAGTCCGCGGAGGCGGACATCGTTTGTGTAGTCGCGGTTTCAACCGCCGAGTCTTATCTCTCGCGTTACAAATAGAAATTAAAGGACTGAAGTCCTTACTACAAACCGGTTTGTAGTGAGGACTTCAGTCCGCAGCATTTAAGATCTAGCTTTAACATTCAGAGCATACTCTTTAAACCTTTCCAAGTCAGCCTGAATAGTCGATTCAACAACTCGCCCTACAAATGAATTGTCCATCAATGTTGCTAACCAGCCGGGAACTCCATAAGCCACCGTCAGTTTGACAATGCTGCTGTTTTTGCGATCGTAAAACCGCACCGCACCCCGATTGGGCAAACCGTCTACCGATTCCCACTGAATTATCTGATTCGGCACTAATTTCAGAATCCGAGAAAGCCAGCTAAATTCTAACCCCCCCGTTGCGAGTTTCCAGCGAGACAATTCTGGATCTTCTTCGAGAACGCGAACAGATTCTATCCACTTCATCCAGCGCGGCATTTGCTCTAAATCTGACCAAAGTTCCCAGGCTAATTCGATAGGAATTGCCACTTCTACTTGTACGCTGTGTTCTAACCAATCAGTCATGGGATTTTAGATTTTAGATTTTAGATTTTAGATTGGGAATGGGGCATGGGCCAAACAGGGAATTCGCTTAGACTCTCGAATATCGGGAGGCAGAGCCTCAATATTGGCATTCCCCGGCAGAGCCTGGAAACGAGAGAAAGTTTCCGGTTCCCCCCTTTTTAAGGGGGGCTAGGGGGGATCTAGGCCCTAATCATCCAACAGTTTCACAGTTGTTAGCTAATGACCAATGACTAATGACTAATGACTAATGACCAATGACTGCTGACTAATGCCCGTAAGCTTCGAGAATTGCCTTAGCCGCTTGATGGCCTGAAAGTGTCGCTCCTTCCATGCTATCAATGTAGTCTTGCTGAGTGTAACTTCCTGCTAGAAAGAAATTGGCGATCGGCGTTTTTTGAGCGGGGCGGAAAAGATCCATTCCAGGGGCTTCGCGGTACAAAGATTGAGCTAGCTTAACTACACTGTACCAAGTCATGTTTAGTTCCCGTGCTGAGGGGAATAAATCCTGAACTTGCTTGAGTACGTGTTGGGCGATCGCCTCATTGCTTTGTTTGATAAACGGATCGCCCGGTGTCAGCACCAACTGCAACAGAGAACCTTGTCCTTCTTTATAATAATCCTTGGGACTTGTCAGAGCCAAATCCGCAAAACAGGAAAAATCTGCATCTGCTGAATATAGCAAATTATCGATGCCTACAGCGCGGCTCAACTGTTTGCGCTGCGCTTCATCTTCCAATTCCGTTACCCAACCGTCGAACCGCAATTGTACTGTAGCAACCGGTACCGCATCCAACTTATAAATGTTGTCAAATTCCGACCACTTGCGCCAAGCTGGGGGCAATATTTTCTGAATTCCAGGCACGTCGCAGGCGAAAACGTAGGCGTCTGCGGTAATAGTTTCTTCTGTTTCGCCGTTCGCTACTACCAAACCTGTCACGCGCGTTTCTGCGCCTTCTTGAAACTGAATTTCTCGGACTCTGCGCCGCGTGTAAATTTTGGTTCCTTTGCTTTCCAAATATTCGACAATTGGCTTGTGCAAATATTCGTTGGGAGAACCGGCCAGCATCCGCATGACAGAGGCTTCGGTTTTGGATGCAAAGAATTGGAAGATTGTCAACATACACCGGGCAGAAATATTTTCGGTGTCGATAAAACCCAGGGCGTAGGCGATCGGGTTCCACATTCTTTTGAGCGAGTTTTGGTTGCCGCCTTGACTGCGAAACCAGTCAGCAAAGCTAATTTTATCCAAATTGCGGATGGTTTTCATGGCCCCGTCAAAGTCGATCAAACCACGGACGATGGGGCTTGTTCCCAGGGCGATCGCATTTTGAATTTTGTCTTGTACGGTTAGCTGGGATGTAGTGAAAAATGCCTTCAATCCGTGCAGAGGAGCACCCACGGGAAAGCGAAAATCCAAAGAACCAGTTTCACCACCTCGATTGATAAAAGTGTGGACGTGATCTTTGAGGAGCAAATCGTCAAAAGCTCCCACTTTTTTCATTAGAGCAAATAAGTTATAATAGCATCCGAAGAAGACGTGCAAACCCATTTCGACGTGATTGCCGTCGGGGTCAACCCAACTGCCGACTTTGCCGCCGACAAAGGGGCGGGATTCAAAAATTTCTACTTCGTGGCCAGCATCCACTAAATCGACTGCTGTGGTCATTCCAGCCAGTCCCGCACCTGCGATCGCAACCCGCATTTTACAATTCCTTATCCAGTATTTTTACAGATTGTAACAAATTTTAGTATTTCCGAAACATTCAAAGTGCGTAAATGCCGATCGCCACTTGCACCCCTCTCTGAATTCTGGCCAAAAAATCCGCACTAATTTCACCGTAAGAGCCTTGTTCCATATAAGTCTTTTGGACTGCTAGAATTTGCTCGCAGACAGCGAGTGAGTCCGATTCTAACCCTCCTACCCCCGCAGGAATCAAAATCCGAGTCGGAGTTTCCCCGCCGCTCAAATCGCTAGTAAAAGGCACAATCAGTACAGTACGGCTCAATTCATTGCGGCTATTTATGGAAACGACAGCAACAGGACGTTTTTTGGTATCTCCTATCGCTCGCAAAGCTCTCACAAGATAAACTTCGCCTTGTTGCGGATAAGCTTCTGTCATTGTATCAAAGACCTTCCTATATTAAAATTTCTTCCATTTGTTCCTCGGCAAATGTTGCCCATTCTTCTTCAAAGTCAATATCTTCTTGACTGCGGTTGAGATAAAATTTCCGCAACTTATCTTCTATTTGCTTAGCGTACCAAAGACGGAGAGCTTGTTCGATCGCCTCCGTCCAATCATCAGTAAGCTGGTCTATTTTGTCAGCGAATTCGGCATCAAGCGCCACTAACACTTCTCGCTTTTGAGTATAATTTGACACAATCATCCTCCTGAATAATTCAACAAGTAGGGTGCGCAATGCGCACCTTACATATGACTTTTACTTCTTCCTTCTTCCTTCTTCCTTCTTCCTTCTTCCTTCTTCCTTCTTCCTTCTTCCTTCTTCCTTCTTCCTTCCTTCAAAACATCGGCATCAACTGAAGTGGCCCAATTCCTAAGTCTTTAGGAGAAACCCAGCGCACCTCAAACAAAGCGACCATATCCTTAAACTGAGGCTGACCGCGAGAAGCACCCATCAAGCCTTTAGCAATCACCAAACCGCACCAACCGTTCGTTGATTTACAGCGGCGTTCCCACTTTTTGCGAGCTTCTTGATGCACCGGGTCGTTTTCATTAAACTCCCCAAACAAATACAGTTCCCCATTTTTTGTTTGCAAAATACCCAAGTCGTATTGCTCGTCTTGAAAAGGATCTTCGCCCGGATTAAAACAAATTGCCTTCACCCCTCCAGCTTCTTTCAAATCTTGAATCATAGTTTTAGCCTTGGGATTGGAAGTTTGAATCATCACTACAGGCAAACCATCCCCGGCGGTATTAATATCGACTTCTGCACCTTCGTGAAACTGGACACTTCCGCGTAGAAACTCTACCGTTTCCCAAGGTACGGCACCCAGACTCAAAAATGAATTTTGCGGCACCAAATCGTCCCGCAGCCGTGGCATTTCAAATTCATCATCGTCATCGTCATCACCGAGCATCTGTAATAATTCGTCGGACACCTCAGGCATCGTCGAAACTTTAACCGATACCTGTTGAATTTCTCCGTCCGACTGCGGAACAGGGATGCGGTAGCGGCTGTTGAGAGCGGGAAATGTGTCTGCTGCCAATTTCCGGCGGCCGTTGCGGAAAAAGCGGTGGAATGCTTCGAGAGCAACTAACATTGTCAGGGCTTCTTCTTCGTAAAGAATCGATCGCAATCCTTCTAAAGGATGGAGGTTGCCAAAATTCGGTTCAATTTCCGATGGAGGCAAATCGGCTAAATCAATTTCGTCATCGTCATCCTCATCAAGCTCGGCGGCACTTTCAAAGGTGAGAAACAAACAGTCTTGCCCTAAAAAAGCCTGTTCTAAATCTTCAAAAGAGTCATCGTTGACGACTCGCTCTCGAAACCGCTTCAAGGATTCTAAAGATCGGTACAGCAAAACTCCGTAATCCATTCTGCCTTGACCCAATACGGACACGTAGAGGCTGGCGACATCCCACTGATTGATTTCAATAGATATAATTTGATGTTCGCTCAAACTCCGCCACGGAGCATCGTGCCAAATTTGAGCAGCTTTTTCCATGAGAACGTCAGCGTACTGAGGCGGCAACTCGGGAGGCCGATTGACAGCCACCTCTTCCATTCCCCGAAATATTTCATCAATTAAGGGCAATTCCGGCACGTAGTCAATGGAAATGCCTAAATCTTGAAGTACGCCCCGGAGATAAAATTGAATTTCTCGGTTTTTGACTACGATTTTTTGGGGGCGGACTGCGGGGGCCGGACTTTGGGGATGTTCCATTGCCCGCAGCAGAGCCCGGACGATCGCCTCTGGGCCGGCATCTGGGCCTACCATGTCCATAGCCCTCACGACGCCTTCAGAGCCGTCCACCCAGAGAATGCACTCGCCACCGGCTTCTGGATCGTCGTCGTCCTCTAGCATCATGTGCGAGTCAGCATTAGATAACGGTCGGCGGTCGCCCTCCCACACGCTGGGAATTTGAGGTAAGTTTTGTAGCCGACGAAGAGTAGAGCGATTCAGCGCTGCCATAGAGTAAGCCCGTTGGGTGAAGCATTGTTGCGGTGCCACAAAGGGTCAACCGCTGCTTCTCAATCATAAACCCTATAGGGAGAGAGGACATCAAGCTCGGGCACGAGGCGCTGCGGGAATTAATTTTTTCAGGCTAAAAATTATTGTGCGTTCAGCATCGATCGCAACCCCCCTGACGGTGAGGACTTTCTTAATTCCCCAAACCCTTCTACCTTCTTCCTAATGACCGATGACCTGTTTGACCGATGACCTCTGTGCCCCATGCCCCATGCCCCATGCCCCATGCCCCATGCCCTATGCCCCATGCCCCATGCCCCATGCCCTATGCCCAATGACTTCTTCACTCTAACAACTAAACAAAAGTTGTGGGTTGCCCTTCCGGGCGGGATTGCGGCTATTTTTCCAAAGTTCGGCCAAAATCTATACACTCCGACCAAACTTACTAGCCGAACTTCGGAAAAATCCCGCTGAAAATTAGATTTTAGATTGAACAAGCTCGCGCACTAGCTCCCTGAACAGTAACTTAACTGCTCAGCATCAATAATTGCCCCCAACCGATCGCCAATATCATTTTTAAGACGACAACGAGAAGGCTCAATCCGAGTAAAAACCCACTGCCAAAGCGCCTTGCGGCACAAATCACTGCCACCAACAACCCTAGATTTTTGCAAATCGCCGCTGCTTTCCTGAGAAGGCGCGCAGCCGAGCGCTTTCATAAACCGGCGCAATGACAAATGTCGTTTAGTCGGCTTGCCAGATTTGCGACCCTTGCGAATTTTCACCTCAGGTTTGCCATCAGCACCAAGGTAATTCTCAAAAGGATAAATCTGAGAAAGCAACAGCGCCTCAACTCTGCGACCAAAGCCAAATCGAGCAAAAACTTTGCGGTACGGCAAAAACTGCGGCTGGCTGACTAACTTTGATAGCTGAAATTCTAAAAGCATCTCCTCGCGCTGGAGATCGCAAATTCTAGCAGCGTGGCGACGCAATTCATCGGTTATCCCAAGCCCAATCGACTTTTCCAACATTAAATCGTACTTGACCGATTGGCGCTGGCCGCACAACCACCCCCACAACAGCGGCACTCTTTCACCCGATCGCACCGATCGCACTAACGCCGCTTCTGGAAATTGCCACGCTAAATCTTGACGAGCTCGATTAATAATCGGTGACTGCACGCGGTTGAGATGAGCAAGACGCAAAACTAAACGGCGAATCTCCACAACAGTTTGCGATCGTACTTGCACGAACCGACGGGGAACATCAAAATAGTCCCACCCATAAATCGCCAGAGCCAAAGCATCTGCATCATCATCTTTATCTGGAAGTCCGAGGTGGTGCTCCCGAAACGATCGCAGTTCCTTGTGACCGACAAGCCGAACTTCTACACCGGCCCGAGCAAGCTGAGTTCCCCAAAGCCGAGAATAATTAACACCCGTAGGTTCCATCACTGCAACTGTAGGAATGTCACCAATTAAAGCCAATAATCCACTAATCCCAGCAGCGGTTGCATCAAACTTATAAAAATCAGAATCGTAGTAAAATTGCCGAGGTTCGGTTGGTTTTTCCAATAATAAGCAAGCAGAAACTGAAGCCTTGCTAATATCAAGACCAATAATTTGCATCATTTTTTACAGGTGATAATTTTTCTAAATCCCCGCAGCAAAGCTTATGAATCACCCAAAGGCCGCACGAGCCTAATTCACTCTCAAAGCTATAAATTAGCGCAGGAAAAAACAATCAGTCAAGTAACAACCGAGCTTATGAAGAAGTAAAAGCCCTAACAGCTTGTTTCCCTGTAAAAGCCCTAAGTCACAACCTGACTAACTGACGGTTGATTTAGACTCAAACCGCGACTCCCCTTTTTTAAGGAGAGTTTCAATCGCCGAGTCACAAGCGATATCATCAGGCGTTAAAATTTAAAAAATGTTAACCTTCAAATGAATCTGACTCAAAACAATCACCATCATCACCATCATCACTATCATCATCCCCATCGCCAAAATTAATTTGAGGAATTTGAACGCCTGTAACAATAGTGCCAATATCGGGAAGGTCAGAAGAGGAAAAGTAATTAACCAAAAATCAAGATAATACTGAGGAAAACCTATCTCATCAGCAACCCGAGTGCGAAGGAAGTCTAAAGCCAAAGTACAATCTTCGTCAGGCTCTAAGTCTGCTTCAATGTAAATGCGAAAATTTTCATAATTATTAACACCAAACCCAATCTTTGTAGTTTTCATAGCTTATCCAGAAAGACAATGATTCCAAGTCTCAAAAGAATTCTGAGCCTGAGACAAGATGTCATCAGAAACTAAATCGCCGTAGACATCAGCAACTAAATTGCCGTAGACACAAATTCTAAACCCATTCCAAAACTTGGTCAAAACAGGAACAATTTTTTTGAGAGGGTATTTAGAAACTAAATAATCCCCCAACAAATCTTCTAAATTCCAATCCTCCAAACAAAGAATATCCCAAATCTGAACCAGCGTTTTGAACTCGCGAACTCTTGAACCCATGCTAAGGAGCCAACCGCCGCCAGGAGCTTTAGACAAATCGAGGAAAGCAGCCCGGGCAAGAGCCTTCACCCTAGAAAAACTCGGGCGAGAAAAAGGCGTAATATCCTTGGCTCTATTAATTATCTCAGACTGACTGCGAATGCGATCGCGCATCTCGTCATTAGCCTGTTGAAGTTCTTCAATTTGAGCGCGAGCTGCAGCTAGCTGGGCCCGAAGTTCGTCAAGT
>NZ_JAEQCI010000109.1:0-25148 GCF_020738565.1 Microcoleus sp. PH2017_12_PCY_D_A
CTTATTTAGAGCATAATTCCACCACCAGCGGGTGCAGCCAAAGTGCTGAGATAGCAATATTTGCTGCTCTTGAGTTGGATAAAGTCGAATTTTGACAGCTTTGTGCAACATCTTAATACCTCCTTACTGGATTATACAGATTGCTATAAAGATGTCAAGAAGATTTGGAGATTTCCGTACCTACAATCTAAGAGCCTTTCATCGGGCCATCAAGCTGGGTACAGCTATGCCGGGGGAATTCCCGGCGAGGAGTTAAAATATTTTGGTAAAACCCATATTTTTCTCTAGCATCAACTCCAATCCCGGGTAAGTTTTCCAGACGATGCCTTAAATATCAGTGGTATCCTACAGAATTATTATTGAAACAGAAAACTACACAATAGTAGCAGTACCGCTCACATCAAATTATGTCTGACTCTCCTCCATCCCAAATCACCCCAGAACCCACACCTCCAAGCGCTGCTACCTCCAAGCGCAGTGCCAAAACTCGGCAAATGTTGGGTATGAAAGGGGCTGCTAGCGGGGAAACTTCCATCTGGAAGATTCGCTTGCAACTGATGAAACCGATTACCTGGATTCCCCTGATGTGGGGCGTGGTGTGCGGGGCGGCTTCTTCGGGAAACTATGTTTGGAATTTAGAGAATTTTGCGATCGCCGCTGCTTGTATGTTGATGTCAGGGCCTTTGCTGGCCGGCTACACTCAAACTTTAAACGATTTTTACGATCGCGACATCGACGCCATTAACGAGCCCTACCGCCCGATTCCGTCGGGGATTATCTCGATTCCCCAAGTAGTAACGCAAATTTTGGTATTATTAGCCGCAGGCATTGCGGTAGCCTATGCTCTAGACTTGTGGGCGGGTCATGAATTCCCCATCATGACTGTTTTGACTCTCGGCGGCGCATTTTTAGCTTACATCTACTCCGCGCCACCGCTGAAACTCAAGCAGAATGGCTGGTTGGGAAATTATGCCCTAGGTGCTAGCTACATTGCTCTGCCTTGGTGGGCAGGTCAAGCTTTGTTTGGTACACTAGATCCCACGATTATGGTTTTGACTTTGTTTTACAGTTTGGCAGGGCTGGGAATTGCGATCGTTAATGATTTCAAAAGTGTCGAGGGCGATCGCCAATTAGGGTTAAAATCTTTGCCAGTGATGTTTGGCGTCGAAACCGCAGCCTGGATTTGCGTGTTGGCGATCGACATCTTTCAAGCAGGCATTGCAGTCTACCTGATCGGCATTCACCAAAACCTTTACGCTGTCATTCTCCTGCTGCTGATCGTTCCCCAAATCACTTTTCAGGATATGTACTTTTTGCGTAATCCCCTGGAAAATGATGTTAAATATCAGGCAAGTGCTCAGCCTTTCCTGGTGTTGGGTATGCTGGTAGCGGGTTTGGCACTGGGCCATGCTGGTTGATAAGAATTTTGAGTTATTTATTTTGAGTAAAATGGTTTTTAACTCAAAATAAATAACTCAAGACTCTGCACAGTATTGTTGAAGAAAAGATGTCAAGTTAAAAATTAAAAATTGAAGAGAGCTAGCCTTTTTAATTTTTAATTTTTAATTTAAATTGATGAGGTTTGAAGGTCTGAACGTGTCAGAATTTTTCTCAAATATCAAGGATAAATTGAGCAAAGTCACTAAGGGAGCAGGCGGTAATTCCGATCGAGAATCGCCAAATGCTGCCAATAGCACCGGGCTAAACTCGCCGCCATCCCCGCTTGAATTGTCTGCACGGACAACGGATGGGCGATCGGAGTATGTTGTATCAGAAGATGCTGCACCGCAAGAAGAGTCTAAATTAGCATCAGAATATTTAGAGTCAGAACACGATGAATATCCAATAGTCAAGCGCGATTGGGAAGGGTTGAGGCGCTTAATCGTTTGGTTGGAAATTGAACCTCAAGTTACCAGCTTGCAAGCAAAAGGCAAGGAATTGTTGCGGCCGGGATTGAGCGTGCTGGGAACTAAATTACCCGAAAAATCCCATAGTAGGGAGTTGCCGGAAAGTATTGCACCTCAAAATACTGAACTGCAAATAAATACGGAAATACAGGAAAATATTGCACCTCAAAATAGTGTTATTCAAAATACCGAACTACAGGAAAGTATTGCACCTGAAAATACCGAACTGCAAATAAATACGAAAATACAGGAAAATATTGCATCTCCAAATACCAAACTGCAAATAAATACCGAACTACAGGAAAGTATTGCACCGGAGGAAGATAGCGCGCCGCAGAAAAAGACTAAAAAACGGATATCCCGTCGCCCGAGATTTTGGATAGCTTTAAGTGTTATCAGTATAGGAAGTGGCGCTTTAATCTACGGTTTGTGGATTTTATACACCTTAGACAAAGGTTTGCCGGATGTTAACGATTTGTCGGCGTTTAACCGCGATGGAACGCTGACAATTAAGGCGGCTGACAATACGATTTTGTTGCAGTCGGGGCCGGCAACTAGAGATAAGCTGAAACTTAAGGAAATTCCCGAACTGTTGACTAAAGCTTTTATTGCGATAGAAGACCGCCGTTTTTACGAACATCGCGGGGTGGATTATCAAGGTATTGTGCGATCGATCGCTTCTAATGTGATAGCGAGAGATTTGGTGCAGGGCGGCAGTACAATTACCCAACAATTGGCCCGTGTCGTTTTTCTCAATCAGGAAAGAAGCCTGAAGCGGAAGGTTCGGGAAGCTCTTTTAGCTCAAAAAATAGAGCGGGAGTTGACTAAAGAGCAAGTTTTAGAAAGATATTTAAATCTGGTTTATTTGGGTTCAGATGCTTACGGAGTGGCGGATGCGGCTTGGGTTTTCTTTAGCAAATCAGTCGATAAATTAACTTTGGCAGAGATGGCAACTTTGGCGGGTTTGCCGCCAGCACCGAGCGAATATTCGCCTTTAGTTAATCCGGATATTGCTAAGCAACGCCGCAATATTGTGCTGCAACAAATGCAGGAATCGAAGGTAATTACAGAGGCCCAGGCGAAGGAAGCCCAGGCGGAACCCATAAAAGTGAAACAAAGTCAGCCGAAACGATTTAAAGTAATCGCGCCTTATTTTGCTAGTTACATTCGCAAGGAATTGCCGCGCTATGTTTCTAAGGATGCTTTGGAATCCGGCGGCTTGACTGTGGAGACGACGGTGGATTTGAAGTGGCAGAAAATAGCGGAACAAGTTATTAAAGATGCGATCGATGTTGATGGCCGCCGTCAGGGTTTTGAACAGGCGGCTTTGGTTTCAATAGAAGCTAAAACAGGGGAAGTTAAGGCCCTGGTAGGTGGCGGAAGTTTTAAAGACAGTCAGTTTAATCGGGCTACGCAGGCTTTGCGGCAGCCCGGATCGACTTTTAAGGGGTTGGTTTATGCGGCGGCGATGGCTGCGGGTTTTTCGCCCTACGACAGCTATGAAGATGCGCCAATTATTATCGACGGCTATCAACCGAATAATTACGGGAAAAAGTTTAGCGGTTGGCGATCGATCTCTGATGCTTTGACGAGTTCGGTGAATGTCGTAGCTGTCAGGGTGTTGATGGATGTCGGCTTTGAACCTGCGATCAAATTAGCCCACGATATGGGAATTAAGTCTAAATTAAGTCCGATTTATTCCCTGGCTTTGGGTTCGTCTGAGGTAAATTTGCTGGAATTAACTAATGCTTACGGTACGTTAGCGTCGGAAGGTAATTTTATTGAAGCCCACGGCATTACTAAGGTGATCGATCAGCGGGGAGATGTGATTTATCAGGCTGATTTTAAACCGAAGCGGGTTTTGGATAAGGATAGTGCTGCGATTACTACTTGGATGTTGCAGGGTGTGGTGACTGGTGGTACGGGCGGGCCTGCTTCTTTGGGCGATCGCGCTGTAGCTGGCAAAACTGGCACTTCGGAAAAGGTGCGGGATTTGTGGTTTATCGGTTACATTCCGCAGGTGGTGACTGGGGTTTGGCTGGGGAATGATGACAATTATCCGACGGGGGGAACTAGCGGTACTGCTGCTTACAATTGGCGCGATTTTATGAGTCAAGCCGTGAAGGGAATGCCGGTACAGGAGTTTCCCAAATTACCTGAGTTGGAGGGCCGCAAAGGCAGTATTAAGGCGAAACCCGTCGAACCGAAGGAGATTATTCGAGGGATGATTGTGAATGAGGATGGTGCGATCGTCCCTTACAATCCCAATCCCGAGCCCAAACACCGGGAACCAGCTTATCAAGAACCAGCTTATCAAGAACCGGCCTATCAAGAACCGGCCTATCAAGAACCAGCTTATCAAGAACCCGAACGTTATGAAGAACCGAGATATTAAACTATCGGTTTGTAGTAAGGACTTTAGTCCTAATTGACTAAAATATGCACAAATGAGGACTAAAGTCCTCACTACGAACTCAGGTTTGTAGTGAGGACTTCAGTCCTTCTTAAATCGTTTCAGCCGCACCATAAAAAAGCCATCCATTTGATGCTTGTGCGGCCAAACTTTGACCCATCCTTCTGGTGATGGCTGGACTGGTAAATCAATGGTTGGCGGTTCAATTTGCCAGTGTGGATTGGTGTCTAAGAACGATCGCACAACCTGTTCATTTTCCAAAGGATGAATCGTGCAAGTTGCGTAAACTAAGACGCCGCCGGACTTGACAAATGTCGCTGCATTTGCTAGCAATTCCGATTGCAGTTGCGATTGTTGTTGAATATTTTCGGGCGTGTGTCGCCAGCGGGCGTCGGCGCGGCGGTGGAGGGTTCCGAGGCCCGAACAAGGTGCGTCTAATAATACTCTGTCTGCTAGGTTGATAAATTCTGGGAAGTGGCGGCTGTCTCCGGTATGAATTTTAATAGATTTCATCTGGAGTCGATCGGCATTTTCAGCAAGTTTTTTAAGTCTGCTAGCGGTTTTATCGCAGGCGTAAATAGTGCCTGTATCCTGCATTAATTCAGCGCTGTGGGTGGTTTTCCCTCCCGGTGCGGCGCAGGCATCGATGATGGTTTCCCCGGGCTGCGGATCGAGTAAATGGGTGACTAATTGAGCGCTGCTGTCTTGGATTGTCCACCAACCTTCGCCGTATCCGGGGAGGTTTTGAATTGCGCCGGTGCTGCCATTTAGTCTTAATGCTTGGGGTAAATGGGGGATTCTGCTAGTTGAAATGTTGTGGGCTTGGAAGGCGGTCTCGATTTGGGCGATCGAGCTTTTTAAGGGATTAATTCTGAGATGAATTGTGGGGGATTGATTGAACCATTCGCAGAGTTGTTCGGTTTCGGTTTCGCCTATTTGTTCGTTCCACAATTCTACTAGCCAGTCGGGGAAGCTGTGGAGAATTCCGAGGCGTTCGACTGATGATTTATAGTTAGTAACTGTTAATGGGTTTAAGTCGGTTTCTGTTAAACGAATATATTGCCGCAGCAAGCCGTTGACAAAACTGCTGAGTCCTGACAATTTGTTTTCTTTTGCTAGTTGAACGGTGGTGTTGACGGCGGCGGAGGGGGGGATGTGGTTGAGATATTGGAGTTGATACAAGCCTAAATGCAGGATGGTGCGGAGATCTGGCGGTTGTTGGGAGGATTTTTTTGTGGCTAGTTTGTCGATGATGAAGTCGATCGATCGCATTCTCCTGACGCTACCGTATACTAATTCTGTGACTAAACGGCGATCGAGGTCGTTGAGTTGAGAGTTGCGTAAAGTGCGATCGAGCGCAGCATCTGCGAATGCACCGCGGCGGTGGACTTCGCGGAGTGCGAGAAAGGCTATTTGACGGGGATTTTGCATAGTCTAAGATATGGGGGCCGAGAAACCGGGTTTTTTACGATAATACTTCGTTACAGCCCGCAAATGCGATAAAAACCCGGTTTCTGACTACTCGCGCTTCTAAGACTACAAAACTCTCAAATGTCCTCTGGATTTATGCCCATTTCTCGGAGTTTTTCTGAAAGGCGATCGGCTTTTTGCTGTACCAACTCTTTCTCCTGTCGTTCTTGTTCCATTTGTCTCGACAACTCCACATAAGACAAAAATTTCAGTCCGTCGGGACGATAAATTTCCAAGTCTCCCGATGCAGTTTCAAAACGTATTTCCAAACGCGGACTTACCCAACCCTCAATTGATTCAATATAGTTAAGTTTTCCATCACTTCGCACCCAACCCATTAACTCATTATCCTCTGGATCGTAGACATAATATTCTTCGACTCCATAATTCTGATAGAAATTAAAAAGCTTAAACATGGGCCCCATGCGGTTGCCGGGGGAGATGATTTCAAAGACAACTTGCGGGGCGATATTATCTTCAAGCCACTGTTGGTAGGAACCTCTGTAACCTTTGGGTCTGCCAAACACTACCATCGTATCAGGTGCTTGGCGAGTTTTGTTGTCTCCTTCGACGGGATACCACAGCAAATCACCTGCTACAAAGACATTTTCGTTGTCTTTGTATAAGGCATCTATTCCACCTTGAATGGTGACAATTAATTCAAACTGTTTGGTATTGTCTGACATGGGTTTGCCGTCGCTGTCGGGGTAGATGATTTCTGATGAGGTTTTTGTGGGAATTGTTGCCGTCATGGGGATGAGTCCTTTGCTAGTATCATCAATTTCTATTTTATACCTATTTTCTAAGACAATACGTTTGAAATAAGACGGCGGTTGAAACCGCGGCTATACAAACGATGTCCGCCGGACGCCGACTTAAGAGAATAACATATCTTAATCGTTTCATCTTCAACCTGCGGAGGCAGGTTTTGCTTGTATAGACGCGGTTTCAACCGCCGGGTCTTATTGCGGTTTCAACCGCCGGGTCTTATTCTGATTTTGTTGACACCAACGGTTCTAATAAATTGCGTTCTTCAATGGGAAGTTCTAGCAAAACTCGCCTGTCGCCCTTTGTTTCTTTATAGCGGACAGCCGCATTCAGCAGGCGGATGGGAATTTGGAATTGTTCGTAGTTGCTGGTTTGTTCTTGCCACAATTCTAACCAAGTGCGGGCGGCTTTGTCGCTGACCATTTCTGACATTAGCGCGGGGATGTTTCGCACAATTCCCTGTCCTAAGATTGAGATGATATTGTGCTTGTTGTAAAGTTCGATTAGTGTTTTAATACAAGTTTGGGATATTGCAATATCGCTGGTATTGTTGAATAAATTGCGGACGATCGCTTCTGTGTTGTCAATTTCTGTCATGTCCTCTTGAGTAAAGCGATAAATCGCATCGTCTAAGGCTGTAATACCTTCATCCCATTGATTCAGCGCTAGTAAAGACTCAGCACGATTGAAAAAGGCATACCAATCTGGAAAACCGAATTCGATCGCTTTTTCGAGGGATATTAGTGCTTGGTCATATTGCCCAAGTCGGCACAGTACCCAGCCTCGATTATTCCAAGCATAGCTATCTTGCTCATCAAGTTCAATCATCTTATTGAAGGAAAGTAGCGCTTCTTCGTAATATTCTGGTTTTCCTAGAAAGTAGCCTTGTTTTCCCAGAATGTAACCTCGCCCAGTCCAAGAACACGGATCATTGGCATCAAGTTCGATTGCCCGATCGAAGGATACTAAAGCTTCTTCATATCGTTTGAGGTTGTAGAGTACATGGCCTCGCTTAACCCAAGCCCACTGATAATTGGCATCAATTGTGATCGCGCGATCGTAAGATACTAAAGCTTCATCATAGCGTTTAAGGTTATGGAGTACATTACCTCGGTTAGCCCAAGATAACTTATGATTGTCGTCAAGTTTGATGGCTTTGTCGTAAGATACTAAAGCTTCTTCATAGCGTTCGAGGTTGTTGTTGAGCACATCACCTCGCCTACGCCAAGCCCACTGATAATTAGCATCAAGTTCGATCGCGCGATCGTAAGATACTAAGGCTTCATCATAGCGTTTGAGGTTCTCGAGTACATTACCTCGCATACGCCAATCCCACTTATCATTGGCATCAAGTTCGATCCCTTTATCGTAGGCTTCTAAAGATTCTTCATAACGTTTGAGGTTATTGAGTACATTACCTCGGTTACGCCAAGCTAACTTATAATTATCATCAAGTTCTATCGCCCTATCAAAGGATGCTAATGCTTCATCATAGCGTTTGAGGTTGTTGAGTACATTGCCTCGGTTACGCCAAGCTAACTTATAATTAGCATCAAGTTCTATCGCGCGATCGAATGATACTAAAGCTTCTTCATAGCATTTGAGATTGTCGAATACAATGCCTCGGTTACGCCAAGCTAACTTATAATTGGCATCAAGTTCTATCGCGCGATCGAATGATACTAAAGCTTCTTCATAGCATTTGAGATTGTCGAGTACAATGCCTCGCCAATACCAAGTCAATTTATCATTTTCGTCAAGTGTGATCGCTTTATCTAAAGATACTAAGGCTTCTTCATAGCGCTTGAGGTTATCGAGTACATTGCCTCGATTACGCCAAGATAACTTATCATTATCGTCAAGTGCAATCGCCCGATCAAAAGATCCTAAAGCTTCATCATAGCGTTTGAGGTTATCGAGTACATCGCCTCGAATAGCCAAGGCTTTCGCATAGTTAGAGTCCTTTTCAATAGCTTTATCTAAACACTCCAAAGCTTGATCGTACCGTTTCATCCTATTTAAGAAGTATCCCTTTACCGACCAATCCCTTACCTCCCCGCGACTTGCTACCAACTTTTCCGCATATGCTAAAGCAGAAACATCATCTTTCTGTTCGCGACAATTTTCCATCTCATCATAATAAGCCTTCAGAAGAGGATCTTCCTCATTGTTCTCAATAGCCTCCAGCGCCCGCCGATAATATTCTCGTTCCATCACATCATCAGGTGGAATCGGTTCCAAATTTCGCCGATACTCAAAAAGACTTTCCTTCTCCGCAAAATCAACATCAGCTATCCTCAATCCCAATCGCTGCTGCAACTCTGCCTTCGTATACCAAACCCGCAAAAAATCCACAAATAATCTAATCGGTTCATTCCGCTGCTTCTTCACTTCCAAACAAAAACGCATCAGCGGTTCCCGCAATTCGTACCAAGACTCCCGCCCGATTTCTTCACTTTTCACATAACCCTTTTGCCGCAAATCTTTCAGTTGACTGGATGCAGTTTGGTGAGTGATAAAACAGCGTTTGGCAATTTCTTTTACCGGGGCCGCGCGGCGCAAATCTGCCAAAAAATCCACAATCTTGCGCTGCTGATTTGAGATATATTTCATCCGATCCTGGTAATACGGCGTTAAATCGTCCAGCATCGCCATAAATGCTTCCACCAGTCCATTGAGAGATTCGCGGTTCACCAAAAAATCGGAGAAAACCATATAGATGCGGGGACTGCCACCAGACAGGAAATGCACAACTTTAATGCGATTTCGCCCCGTTGAATTTTGAATAAATTCTGCTAATTCGCTTTTCTCTTCCAAGCTAGCAATCTGATTTAATAAATTTACAGCATCATCGAGTGATAATTCATTGAGATTGTGAGTGTAAAAAAAGCCATAAAAAGGCTTATCGCGGCTTTCAATGCCATCAAACAAACTTTGGGAAGTTGCCAAAATAGTCAAAAAGCCATAATTTTGAATATAAGCCCTAAACTGCTTTTGTCCGATATCGTCCAAGCCACTAAATACATCATCCAAATTTTCTACAATTAATAGCAAAACCCGGCCGTCAATAAAATCTTTCAACAATTGTGCGGCTTGCGATTCCGCATCCTCCGCCGACAACTCATAAAGCCCTTCGACAGCATCGTGTAACTGCGTTTGATATTCGGCAGGATATTCTTTACCAATGGCGCGCAATATTGCAATCAATAAATCTAAAAAAGATGCTATCCCATATTCTTCTTCCCTCAGCCATGCAATGAGCAATTTATCCTGCAAATCCTTCATCTTAGAAACGCGGTGATAAATCAGAGATACTAAATGGGTTTTGCCAATGCCGCGCGGCCCGATTAGGAGTTGATAATGTTTGTTGACTGTTAGGGCGCTTTCGCGGATGTTTTCTACTAAATAGTTTGCTAGTGTGTGACGCTGTACTAGGATGGCTTCGAGGGTTTCTGGTGCCATCAAGCTCGGGGTGAATCTGGAGATTAATGTGTTTTTCATGGATTGATTCTGTTGTTTTTTTTGTTAGTTATCCCACTCGCTAGTCTCTCTGCTAACCCGATAGTCCGCCAGGGAATAAATTCCCTGGCTCATAGCGAAAGTCCTCTGAAGAGGACTGAAAAACTCATGAGTTTTCTGTCACTGGGAATGAGTAAAAAGATTAGATGAATAGACGAATAGTCTTGGATTTAGTATTAGTCCTCTTCAGAGGACTTTCGCTATGAGGCAGGGGTTTAAACCCCTGCCGGACTGGTGGAATACCAGATAACTAGACTGCTAAATTCTGCTTAACATCTTAAGGATTTCCAGTATTTTTTAATCAGCGGATACCGAAATTGATATCTGCCATCTTTCTTGTAAATATAGTAATCCTGCTCCAAAAACCTTAAAACTTTCCTCGCCATTTCCTTATCTTGAGTTTCTGAGTCTTGCTTGATACCACCAAACAACTCATCAAAGGACAAAGAATCGCCCGCAGCAGCCAAAACATCAAGCAAATTCAGGGCATAAGGACGCTGTTTTTCATCGTAGTAAGTATCAACTCGCTCCCGATAATGTTCCATTTTCCAAGGATTCAGCGGGTCATCCAAACAATCACCAATGACTTCCTCAATACCTGCTTTGTCCGCTGCACCACCGCGCAATTTGAGTTTGACAATTAAATGGTGAATGTAAAATGGAATATTACTTAATTCATCGGCGATTAAAACCGCACTTCCTTGAATATCCGGTGTAGCAATATTTTCGCCCTCCAGCAATTTGCGAGCTAAATTAGTTGCATCTTTATCGGATAGCGGCGGCACGTCTTGGACGTACATATCATTAATGGGGTCGTTTGTATAACCCGCTTTTCTGAGAACATTCAAAACGTGATGCAAGCCAATTGAACCTGTATAAACCATTCTGACAGCCGGGTATGTCTGGCGGATATATCGCAAAGTATCGAGCAAGTCCATAGCCGCTGCATCGCCGATATTACCCAGCATATACGGCATTTCATCCCAAAAGAAGATGACTGTACGGTCTTGATTTTCGACCAAATCTGCTATGGTTTGAGTCAGCAAATCTTGCCAATGGGTATTTGCAATGCTCGGTAACTTGACACCGCTAAATTCTGTACCTCCCAGTTGAGTTAGCAAGGCGCGAGCCTTCTTAGCGTTGCGCTTCAAACCTGTTAAATATTTTTCGACATCCTCAAACACTTTCTCGACAAATCCTAAGGGCGATTTAATACCTTCTAAGTCACGATAAATCGGCAATTTATCTGCGGTAGCTTCCGCTTGCATTTTCTTAATTACTGATGTTTTCCCCATGCGGCGCTCGGCACTCAATATGACACTTTGCTGCTCTAAAATTTCCCACAAATCTACAATCAGCTTGTCTCTACCCATGACTTCTGCTGGCGCAATTGCTCCACCGGGATTTGCTTTCATTTTCTCTCCTTAATTATATTCGCAAAATATACGTTGCTTTTATTGTACGTCAAATTCAACGTATATTGCAACTTAACTTGACTGGTTCCCCGGCTCTGCCTGGGAACTGATGTCTGGAGGCTCTGCCTCATTTGTTGGGAATCGAGGCAGAGCCGAGGGATCTACCTCCCCAGGCAGAGCCGGAGAATGAGAAAAAAGGATATAAAAATCTGCAAAATCTTCTTGACGTTTTGTTACAATACGCAAAACTTGATATTTTAAACCATACTGAATGACCTTCTTCAACCCCTGTGAACCTTTAATCCGCTCCAAACAAGAACATCTCGACGTACAAGACCTCGCAGGCCTGTTGCGCCTCCGCTGGCAAGTCGGAAATATTACTCTTTTCTCAGGATTTTATACCCGCATTGACCAAACTTTTCTGCTTTGGGGTTTGGTGACGGCGGGGATTTTTTTTACGGCTCAGTTTGTCCCGCTTAGTTGGAGCTTTCAGGCGATTTTGTGGTCAACTGTGACTCTAATTGGCACTGCGATAATGGCGGTTTTGACTTTGTTTTGGGTAAAAGTCGAGCGGGTTAGCTGGATTCTTTACTCTTGGGCGATTTTGATGATTTCTGGTTTGGTTGTGACGGATTGCAGTATTTTTGCCGGTTGGGGATTTTGGTTGCTGCATCTGTGCGATTTGTGGTTGGGGTTGAGCGCGATCGGCTATTTTTGTACTGGACTCGGTTTGCGATCGCGCGCTTTTATCGCGATCGGGCTAACTCATTTATTTAGCATACCTCTATTAACCTTTGTTGCCCCTTGGCAATATCTAACCACAGGCATAATTATGGCCGGATGTTTGCTGTTACTCTCGGAGTTGCAGTGGGATATGCGATCGCCGATCGAGAATACGTTGCTGGGCGAAGAACAGAAAGAATTTAACCGAATTCAACAGCAACGGCGGCAGTTCGGCGCGAATGCAGCCAAATAACTCAAAAATCTTAACAGTCTAGCCATCTTAGAATTCGGTGGAAACTCGCTTAAGCTGCGAGCCCCGAACTTAAGTCTGAGGGAAGATTCCAAAAGTGCGATCGATCTCTTACTCAAAACCGAAACAGCATCTTTTCGAGCGAAAAAGTGTAAAGAATTCTGTACAACAGGTCACACTTTAGAGAAATCGCAGAGAATAGAAACATACAGCATAAATAATAAATAAACCTTAACCAGAACAGGAGTTTTGTTGTTTTACCTGTGAATCGCCAACCTAAGGAGAACGGTGTCCGGGAGGCGACTGGCGAACAATGCTGTACTTGCCACGATAAAAGTTAATTCTGGTTGACAATAGTTGTCAAAACCAAAAAGTGGTGCAGGGTTTTTACCGTTTCCCCTGCTTCGCAGTCTCCGAGGAGAGGCTAAACCCTCTACTAGAACAGCCTGAGGAGATTGGCACACAATTTGACAGTTGGTCAGGCGGATGTTTGAGTCACCGTGTTTAATAAAATTTAGGAAATGCTCGCTTAGCAGCCTAGCAGGACTTAAGATTAAATAAGTCCTGCTTTATCATGGGTTCGTAGTAAGGACTTTAGTCCTCCCTCTTGAATTGAGAAAGAAAGGACTGAAGTCCTGACTACAAACTTGTAAGTTCTGTTTTACTCGCTACGTGCCTTTTCGCAAAATCTCTCGCACTTCCATTAAAATCTGTCCCAACATATTTTTGCCGCTGCCATCTTTCCCACAACCCCAATAGTAATCTCCCGGTGCATTCTCGACTATTTCCTCATCGCCGGTAGCGAGTAAAATTTCGCGGATATCGGCATGAGTTTTAAATTTGCACAGTACGGCTTTTCGCATGATATCGTCTTTGACTTGTTCCCAATCTTGGCGCAGGGGACGAGTTCGCTCGCGCCCCATTTTTGCTGCATCTTTCGGCGTTTTTGCTTGGCGAATTTGGTCGCAGTGTTCTGTTTGGGGAAACTTTTGTGCTTGAAAATAATGTTCGGTAGTCAGCCAGTATTCTCCGTCTAACTCGACTCCGTGACGGGAAAAGTTAGAGAAACTACCGTATTCGCTGCTAGTTGTGTAAAAGTAAATTGGCATGATATTTCGTTGCTAATTTAGATCTAAATGTACACCTTCCTTACCTAGAAGTATGGCATAGTTTACAATTAGCAGTTGGCTTTATTACAAATGTTTAGTAAAATATCCAAACAAAGATTAGGGTTTTCAACCCTGCAATCCACAGGTTATAACTAATCATGCAGCTTCAAATAGAAACTTTCACTGTCCGCAAGCGGTTTGCGCTTACTATCAGCCGCGGTACAACAGCCCAAAGTACGAATTTGTGGGTAAGATTAGCCCATGAAGGTATCGAAGGTTGGGGAGAAGCATCGCCCTTTTCCACAGGTTCTAAGCCCCAAACTACGGAGAGTCTGCTAGCAGCATTGCAGGAAGTTGCACCGCTACTAGAAAAGTTTACTCCGTGCGATCGCCAAAAAGTCGAACAAATCTTCACAGAAGTCGAGTTACCCTCGGCCGCCCGCGCCGGCATCGACATCGCAATGCACGACTGGCTGGGCAAAAAAGCAGGCTTCCCGCTGTGGAAAATGTGGGGATTAGATCGATCGCGCATCGTCCCCACATCCGTCACCATCGGCATAAATTCGCCATCTGGTGCTAGAGACAGAGTGCGCGATTGGTTTGGCAAAGATGCGACAGATCCCGCAAGCATCAAATACCGCGCCGTCAAAATTAAGTTGGGAAATCCCGAAGGAATTGAAGCCGACAAAGCTATGTTAATCGCAGTATTAGACGAAGCGCCGGCTAATATTCAAATTAGTGTTGATGCTAACGGTGGTTGGAGTTTGAAAGATGCTGTAGAGATGTGTCACTGGTTGGAAAAATACAACATAAATTATGTCGAACAACCGCTTTCACCAGTCGCAGATTTGGCTGAATTCGCAGAACTTTACCGTCAATCGCCGCTGCCAATTTTTGCTGATGAAAGTTGCTTTAACAGTTCGGATATACCCAAGTTAGCGCACTGCGTCCGCGGCATCAATATCAAAATGATGAAATCAGGCGGATTAACGGAAGCTGTGCGGATGATTCACGCAGCAAAAGCCTGCAATCTGCAAGTGATGTTCGGCTGCTATTCCGATAGTGCGATCGCAAATACCGCAGCAGCCCAACTTTCGCCCCTTGCTGATTATCTGGATTTGGACAGTCACTTGAATTTACTAGACGATCCTTTCACAGGCGCAGTCGTTGAAAATGGGTGTTTGCTGCCAAATGGGCGATCGGGATTGGGAGTGCGGCGAATTGACATTGTAGAATAGAAGTATCGCTCACAACTAATCGGGAGATGCTATGATATCACCTACAGTGAACCAATGACTAAAAACTATCCTACTATCAAAAATGGCAAAGTTGCTATCTTGCTGCACGAGGGAATTCTCGGCGCTTCCGGCAAAACAGGCTTAGCATTTTTGCGCTACAGCGAAGCACAAATTGTAGCAGTAATTGACCGCCAATGTCAAGGACAATCTCTATCTAAATTAACTGGCATTCCTCAACAAGTACCGATCGTAGCTTCCGTTGCAGAAGCACTGCAATTTGCGCCGAATATTCTGCTAATTGGTATCGCTCCTTCCGGCGGTATTTTGCCCCCGGAATGGCTGCCAGAAATTGATCGAGCGGTAGCAGCAGGTTTGTCGGTTGTCAACGGTTTGCACGCGAAACTTGCACCTTTGATAACGGTTCCGTTAACCGAAAATCAATGGATTTGGGACGTGCGTCAGGAACCGAAGTCTGTTGGGGCGATCGCCTCTGCCGCCGCTGCTAAATTAAGCTGTCGCCGCGTGTTAACTGTCGGTACAGATATGAGCGTTGGCAAAATGTCAACCAGTTTGGAACTCAATCGCACTTGTTTGCAGCGGGGTTTGCGTTCCAAATTTTTAGCAACCGGACAAACGGGTTTAATGATTGGAAATGAGGGGATTGCTTTGGATGCAGTGCGAGTTGATTTTGCCGCCGGTGCTGTCGAACAAGTCGCGATCAAATTGGGTGCGGAATGCGATATTCTGCACGTAGAAGGGCAAGGTTCGCTATTGCATCCGGGTTCGACGGCGACTCTGCCGCTGTTGCGGGGGACACAGCCAACTCACTTAATTTTAGCGCACCGAGCCGGACAAACTCACATTCGCAATCACCCGCACGTATCGATTCCGAGTTTGTCGAAAGTGGTTGAATTGTACGAAATGGTGGCCGCTGCTGCGGGTGCTTTTGTCGGGGCAAAAGTCAGTGCGATCGCTCTCAATACTCATCACTTAACTGACGCAGAAGCGCTGTTAGCCATAGCAGGAATTGAAGCAGAAACGCGATTGCCTTGTACCGATCCGGTGCGGTTTGGCGCTGAGGTGTTGCTGGGGGCGATCGACAATTGATATGCTACAATAAGTTACAACTAGCTAAGAGCTACAGAAAACTATGACACAAAGCATTCAAGCAAAAGCACTTACCCTGCGCGATGTCAAAACAAAATTTAATCTACAGTTGTCTGAAGACGAGCAATTTTTCCGAGAATGGATTGATGATTTGCCAGAAATCACAGATGCAGAAAAGCGATCGCTCGACAAGGTAAAAGCAGGCTATATCAATAGTACCTCATACCCTTTCCTAGAAGATACTGTAAAAATGGTGGTACTAGCTCCTTTGCTATTTGTAGCAGATTTTTTCCTGACTCCCTTTCACATAGAATGTGAAAAATCTGTTGAACTGATTGTCGAAGATGAAGATATAATTGTTAGGGGCAGCATAGATGTCCTATTATTGCTGCAATCTTTTTGGGTTGTGGCGATCGAGGCCAAGCGATCGCAATATTCCGTTGAAGCTGGACTTCCTCAATTGCTATTTTATATGCTGAATGACCCAAATTCAGAACAACCAACGTTTGGGCTTCTGACTAATGGCAGCAGTTTCCGATTCATCAAAGTGACTAAACAAGATACACCGCAGTATGCTTTATCTAAGTTGTTTGATATTCAGAATCCCGGAAACGAACTTTACGAAGTTTTTCGCATTTTCAAACGAATCGCTGCTGTAGTTTCCAGCTATAACTCATGATTGCAAGTTCTGTTTCCTTACCCCCAGAATGCAAAATTCGCCAAGCGTCGGAGCAAGATATCAAATCAATTAGAATGTTAGTTTGGAGTGCTAAACTCGATCCTACTCAGTTGCGCTGGGAGCAATTCTGGGTGATCGAATGTGAGGGGAAATTGGCGGCTTGCGGACAGTTGCGGAACTTTACGGGCGCGCAAGAGTTGGGTAGTTTGGTGGTGGCGAAGGATTGGCGCGATCGCGGTTTGGGCATTTACCTGACCAAATATTTAATTCAACAGGCTACAGAACCGCTATATTTAGAATGTTTGGGAAAGCGACTGGCATCATTTTATACTCGCTTTGGCTTCGTGGAAGTTTCCGTGCAAGATTTGCCGCAGTCGCTTAAATTCAAGTTCGGTTTGTCTCAATTAGGTAAAATTTTATTCAGAATTCCGGTAACAATTATGCAGTATCAAGCAGGTTCTTGATAATTATGATTTTTATGAGTTTAAGTTTCTGAATTTTATGAATTGATTTTAAGTTCGATTTGTTTAATAATGAATGGTGATTGCAAGCTCGGTTCGTAGTGAGGACTTTAGTCCTCATCAGACTTTAGAAGAGAGAGGACTGAAGTCCTCACTACGAACTTAAAATCGGTTCGTAGTGAGGACTTTAGTCCTCATCAGACTTTAGAAGAGAGAGGACTGAAGTCCTCACTACGAACCTATGAGTCGCGGAGGGGATATGTACGGATGTTCCGGATTGCGCGATCGACCCTGCGTAAGTTCAGAATTCACAGCCTGCGGTAGTCCAGTTGCCGAAATTGGCACAGCTACCAGCCAGATGAGTAGGCTAAAATTCTTGAAAAATCGTTGCTTGCAGGTTTGCAAGTGTCCTGTGCCAGTACCAGACGATAAAAGTGGACTGGCGATCGCCCCAAACACATTCGACTCCTGGCAAATTAGTAAGTGTCAAGCAAACGACTCACAGCCAATCAAAAAAAGCAACCCCAAAAATAAAACATCTTCACAGCAGCAGTAATGCGGAATCAGACAATCTCTAATGTAGCTAACAACATCTACCCTTGAGAAAAATCTCACCAACGGTTCAACCACTAAATCGTTAATTCAATACCTCGGAATTACCGAATTTAAACTCCCGCAACCGCTTCTCAAATCCCTCCTACATTTCAAAAATTCTTGGGCTTCAATCCGGATCTAACTAGGAAAGACAAGAAAAATGAAATATCAGGGCAATCAATCAATCTCAACCGAGGAAATGCAGCCTCTCAAATAGCATAAACCGACAATTACACATCCATTTATTGTAACACAACAGGAGTAAATATTATGTTCAACGTAGTAAAAGCTTTCGGCTCGATCTTCTCCACTCAAGGATACAGCACAGCCAACAATCTGTTAATCAAAAATTACGTCAACACCAACTTTAACTATTTCAACGAAGAAGCAGTCGTCGATGAATCGATTTACCCGAATCAAACAGGTCGCGTCCGCTTCCAAGGTAGCTGGTGGCCCGCACGGTGCGATCGGTTGACAGCATCACTCTGTTAGTTTCCCTCACTCCCGCAGACTAAATCAGAGCTTGAAAAATCAGGAAATGCGATCTTTCAAATAGCATCAACAGGCGATAAAACTTCCACATATTTTAACACAAAAGGAGTCAGGGAAATGTTTAACTTAGGAAAAGCTTTCGGTTCGATTTTTTCTGTTCACACCTACAGCACAGAAAACAATATGTTAGTGGACAACTACATCAATACCAATTTTGTCTATTTCAACGAAGAAGCAGTCGTCGATGAATCGATTTACCCGAATCAAACAGGTCGCGTCCGCTTCCAAGGTAGCTGGTGGCCCGCACGGTGCGATCGCTTTTAGTTTCCCTCACTCCCGCCGACTAAACGAGAAAGCAATCTAAACCTTTTCACGGTAAGAGCCCCGAATTCTTCAAGAAGTCGGGGCTCTTACTATTCTGTTGTTTAGAAATTAGGAGACGGCAGTGCCCATTGGTGTCAACTTAAGGTAGAAGCAATAGTCCGACAGGGGTTGAAACCCCTGTCTCAAAGCTAAAGTCCTCTTTAGAGGACTGAAGAACTCATTAGTCCTCTTTAGAGGACTTTACCTATTAGACAGGGAATTAATTCCCTGGCGGACTGGCGGGCCCACTAGCGGACTTGGCGGGCTGACAGCTTAAATTGACACCAATGGGCAGTCCGTGTCCCTACAATATTATTATCGAATGTCGCACTACAATAAAATGGCATTTTTGAGAGCTTGTTTGTTGAGCCGATCGCCTATTTGAGATTCGCTACTTCCTGGACTGACTGCTGTTGTTTCTGATGCTTTGGCTGGCGGTAGTGGTTCGAGCAGTTTGGATTGAGCTTCCTGAATTACAGAGTAATTTTCAGCCCAGGATGAAATCGCTTCTGAAAGGACATCACTTTCATCGGATAAGGGTTCAATTAGCTGCGCTAGTTCGGTTAATTGTGCGGCAGAAAAGAGATCTCGCTGTTGAGTTAATAGTTCGATAAACGAGTCAATGTTTTGTTCTGAAACTGACATCGATTCCCGTTGGATTTTGTTAATCGTTTGCCGCACAAATGCGAGAGACAGATCTAACAATTGCGCGATCGTCTCTAAATTCATGCCAAACGCTATCATCCGACGAATGGCTTCTAACTTCGCCTGCCGCTCACCTTGTTCGAGTCCTTCTTCTAAACCTTCTTGCTTGACTTCTTGATAAAATCTGGTTTGTCTGAGTTCGCTTAAATTCAGCATGATGGCAATTTCCTCGCGGCTTTTCTGGGGGAGTTTGTAGACGATAATTGTTTCGATGAGGTTGATTAAATCGCGTAGAACGATCGGATCGGACAACTGCTGTCGGGCCATTGCGATCGACTGGCGTGCTTGTTCTGCGGCTGTCTCTGCTGGCTCGATTACCAGTTTAACAACTTTTACTCCCAGCGAGCGATCGGCGGCTTCTGGCAATTCATCGAGGTAAATCCGCTGCACGCGCTGGCTAGTTAAGAGTTCCTGAAATTGCAGCATCTGTTCGTGTTCGATGCGGCGGCTGGGATAGATGACAACCACGCGCCAAGGATTGGAGGGTTTGTATTGTCGCAGATAGAGAAAGAGCTCGCCAAAGATGCGGTAGTACAAGTCGGCATCGGGTTGAAACTGAACTTCTGCCAAGTAAAATGGTTTTTCAGGTTCTTCGGTGGTGGGCAGAAATAAGCCATCGATGCGGAATGCGAGTTGTTTGATTTCGCGGGAGGTGAATTCATAGGCGGCGGCTTCGTCTGGAGGGCGATCGATCAGTTCAAAGAAGAAGCTGGGAAATTCCTGAAACAGGCTGTAGAAAATGGTGTCTGTTTTCATGAGTTGTCGATGGGAATCGAAGATGGCTACTATACCATGCCAAGAGAGAACTATGACACAAGAACCCCTGATCGAGGAAATCGATTTTTAGGCTTGGCAACATTTTATGCTATTGTCAAACTGGGTTTTTACAGGAAATTTAGTATAAAATGGTCGATAACAAAGATACTATAGAAGTGCCTTTACGACCTCTTGTTTGGATGGGAGACTCTCGCAAAAATATCCGCGAGTTTCCTGAAGAGGTACAAAAAGCCGTAGGTTATTCCCTACAACTGGTGCAAGCTGGGGAAACACCTTTGTCAGCCAAGTCCTTTAAAGGGGTGGAAAGCGGTGTGTATGAAATCGTCAAACGTTACGATACCGATACTTACAGGGCAGTTTATGCTGTAAAGATTGGTGAAAAAATCTATGTATTGCACGCTTTTCAGAAGAAATCAAGGCAAGGGATTAAAACCCCACAGGCTGATGTTGACTTAATTAAAAAACGCTATCAAGACGCACTAGCTAGGGAGCAACAATTATGACAGAAGAAACTATTTTTGAAGAAAGCAGTGGTAATGTATTTGCTGACCTTGGATTGGCAGATGCTGATGAACTTTTTGCGCGAGGTAAAATCGGGATTCAGGTACTTCGCCTGTTGAAACAGCGCAACTTAGAACAGCGTGAAATGAGCGAATTACTTGGAATTCCACAACCAGAAGTCTCTCATTTAATGAACGGAGAGTTTCAACGGTTCAGCGAAGGAAAACTACTGCTTTTCCTCAAGCGACTCGATACGGAAATCACCTTACATCTTCGCCCTCGTAATGGGGGAAATCAATCTGCTGAAACTGTGATATTGCTATAGGACTTGGGGAACCGATCGCCCTGTTGAATTTTTTCGCAAAGGCGATCGGGGCTTCTAGCTTTTATCTATTTCACTCGTCTCATCTTTCTGCAATGCCGTCAAAATTTGAAAGCACAGCTTGAGCAGAAACAGCAGAAATCCTGCGTGGGGATTGAGGCAAGTGGCAACGCCAACCACTGCAAACTCGGTAACTTTGAGCCATTTTTTCTTGTTTGAAATCTTCATGTTGGTCCCGAAGTGTTGAAACTCTCAACAATCTGCCAAATGCAAGATAGGAGGCTGGTTTTAGATCCGATCGCCCACCGCTCAGGTTATGTACAAGTTTGTCCAAGTTACGATCGCGTCGCTATAATTGGAGAAACCTGAAACCACTACATGACGGAACCTAGCGGACGCTCTCTCAGACTATCGCCAACTCAACTGAAAAACGCGGACATCGCATTAGCAAAATTTGGTAGCAAATCAGATTTGGCTGCTGAATTAAAGATGTCGCGTACCACCATCAACAAATTTTTCAAAGGTGAACCTGTTCAGCGCAAGCAGTTTCTTGGCATCTGCAAAAAGCTCAAACTGAAATGGCAACCCGACGATGAACAGGTTCAGGAGAAAGGTAAACCACCAAATTCGCTGTCAGATCCGCCTCTGGAGAGCCTGAAAGATGATATTGATGCGTTAGTTCAGCAACTGCGATCGCGCTTTCACGATGACATTCAACGCTTGCACGGAACCATGCCGCTTTGGGGTGTCGATCGTTGGGTGCCTTTGGGTGACTTGTTTGTGGATGTCAATATTCTGGAAAAGCTGAGTAGTAGTCATAGGTCGGAATACGATGACTTGTCACAAGATTTCATGAACAATCCCAGCGCTCGCGGTTTAGATCGCATTGGCTTGGGTAAGGAACAGGAACGGGTGTCAGGCTTAGAGGTGCTGGCAAAGAATACAAACCTGATGGTGGTGGGCAAACCGGGTTCGGGCAAAACGACATATTTGCAGCGAGGGGTAACGGAGTGCAATGCAGGGAATTTACAAGCACACCGGATTCCGGTTTTGATTAGGCTGCGGGATTTTGTGAGGGATGGACGTGAGGTTTTCTATGCGCTAAAGCCTTATCTAGAGAAGTGTTGGCAGTTATCAGATACAGAAACCCTACTCAAACAAGGTCGGGCGATGCTTCTGCTGGATGGGTTGGATGAGGTGACGGGGGAGAATGGGAAGAATATCACCGAGGAAATTAAGAAGTTTGCTCGTGACTATCCGCAGGTGCAAGTAATTGTGACGTGTCGAACGCAGAGTTTTACTGGCGAAATGGACTGGAAATCTCTAAATTTTGAATTTGTGGAGGTGGCGGATTTTAATGAAGGCCAGGCGCGATCGTTTTCAGAACATTGGTTTAAGACTGTGATGGGAAATGAGTTGGTGGGAATGGCGAGGGCGGGGAAGTTTTTGGAACAGCTCTTTTTAGAGTCGAATAAGCCGATTCTGGAGTTAGCAATTACGCCGATTTTGCTGAGTTTAACCTGTGTAGTTTTTCACTCAAATGAGAAGTTTTACTCAAAGCGCTCCAAGTTGTATGAAGAGGGTTTGGAGTTGCTACTGGAGCGGTGGGATCAGTCGCGAGAGATTGAGCGAGATGAGATTTATCGAGATTTGTCGGTGGAGCGAAAGTTAGATTTATTGAGCTATCTGGCAGTGAAGAAGTTTGAGCAGGCGCAGTATGTATTGTTTGAGCAGACGGAGATTGAGGGATATATTGCGGAGTTTTTAGGGATTGGGCAGCGGGATAGTCGGGTGGTGTTGAAGGCTATGGAAGCGCAGCATGGGTTGTTAATTGAGCGAAGTCAGAAGGTTTGGTCATTTTCGCACCTTACTTTTCAAGAGTATTTGGTGGCGAAGTGGTTTTGCAGGCATACCCCTTGGCATAAATTAGTCAAATATCTTCCAGACAAACCTTGGCAACAAGTTTTTCTGTTAATAGCAGATATAACTCAAGATGCTGACAGTTTACTGCTACAAATGAAGCAAGCTATTGACAAAGATTTAATCGATCTGGAAGGTGAATTATATGAATTATTTAAGTGGCTTAATACAATTGCTGATTCTTATAAATTCTTGATCAATCTGGATAATAAAAATACAAGTTCCGTTATCCCGAACGTAAGTGCAATTCGGATATTTTACTTCGAGCTTTTCTTTTCCATACCAGGCGATAAATATAATTTTTTACCCCGAAGATGTTATCCTATTGCGATTTGTATAGAACCACATTTAATGTCATTTTCTAAATTTAAAAGTGATGATTTATTAGCAAATTGTATCTATATAGCACGTGGACTCATGGAAAAATATCACAGGACAAATGCGATGGCTCTCCTTTCAAATTTATCAAGATTTCGGGGTAAAATTATTGATAGATTAAGAGACTTAATGCCTGAATCTGAAAGAGGAAAGATTCTTTGTGAACTGCCGCCCAAGAGTTAAAAGTTGTTATGAATATTAGTTATGCATGGGAATTTAATAAAGAACAAAAAGATTTTTTACAAAGTTACTATTACTGCAATACTCTTTTGATAAGATGTTTAAGAGAAAGTGTCGTGGTCAGTAATGATGTAAAGAAAGAAATAGAAGATATACTTTTGTTACCGATCGCCGAAATCGAAAAACGCAAACATGAAAAAGCCGAGTAGGGCGATTCTACTCAAGATATGGAGCAAGAACAGAAACGGCAGTTGTTCCTAGCGATCGCTCAAGCCATCTATATTCGACATTTCCAAAAACCAATTTTTCAGCTAGCCGTTCAACGTAATAGAATTAACTTATTAGTTTACGAACCAGAGCAGGAGGCTATTGTTCAATGGATCGCTCACTAAATTATGCAGATATCCTGAAACAAACCCTACAAGAAGCAACTCGATCGCAACCTCGTTTACAAGCGATTCAGCTTTATCCTGTCTGCGATACGGATTCAGGCCATTTCCTGATTCTCGCTACAGGTTGGGATAAGCAACGCTGGATGGACACGATTCTGTTTCACGCTCGCTTGGTCGATCGCCATGTCATCATAGAAGAAGATAACTTTGAGCAAGGGCTAACCCCTGCACTGATTGTCGCAGGTATCCAACCAGAGCATATTATGACTGGCCTCGATTATCAAAATAGTGCTAGCCCAGTGGTGTTTCAGGCGGTGTAGCGATCGCCTCCCAGAAGCCATCGATCGCAATAACTCGATCGATACAAGATACCTGAAAAAAAAACTTAAATATCCAGCGATACAGGGTTTATTAAAATAAACCCTCCCTTTTTTATGCTTAAATAAGTTGAGACACTCCCTAACCATATTTAAACCAGTGAACTTTCAATCAGTCATTGCCACCTTAAACAAATTCTGGAGCGATCGCGGTTGCCTGATCGCCCAATCCTACGACACAGAAAAAGGTGCAGGCACCATGAATCCCCACACTTTTCTCAGAGCGATCGGGCCCGAACCTTGGTCTGTCGCCTACGTCGAACCCTGTCGCCGCCCCACCGACGGACGCTACGGCGAAAATCCCAATCGCTTCCAACATTACTATCAATATCAAGTCTTAATTAAACCATCTCCTCCTAATATCCAAGAAATCTATTTAGACTCCCTGAGAGCATTGGGAATTATACCAGAAGACCATGATATTCGTTTCGTAGAAGACAACTGGGAATCTCCTACTTTAGGAGCTTGGGGTGTGGGCTGGGAAGTCTGGCTCGACGGTATGGAAATCACTCAATTTACCTATTTTCAACAGTGCGGTAGCATTGATTGTCGCCCGGTTTCGATTGAGATTACCTACGGGCTGGAACGCCTCGCAATGTATCTCCAAGAAGTTGATGCGATGACGAAAATTCAGTGGAAAGATGGCGTAACTTACGGCGACGTTCACCTGCAAGGAGAAATTGAACAGTGTACTTATAACTTTGAAGCTTCTAATCCTGAATTGCTGTTTACTTTGTTTGGATTGTACGAGCAAGAAGCTGAACAATTGACCAAAAAAGGCTTGGTTTTGCCGAGTCTAGATTATGTGTTAAAATGTTCTCACACTTTTAATTTGCTTGATGCTAGAGGCGTGATTTCGGTGACGGAAAGAACTCGCTACATTACCAAGATTCGGAATTTGGCGCGGCGGGTTGCTCAGCTTTATTTGGAACAGCGCGAACATCTGGGTTTTCCTTTGGATAAAGCTGTGAAAGTTTGAGCCAGATGCTGTTAGGTAAGGTGCGCAGTGCGCACCCTACAAATACTGGTTTATTTCAGAGAAGTCAAGCCCGTAAATTTTGGGTTTGGCATGGGTAAGGTGCGCACTG
>NZ_JAEQCI010000110.1:0-18050 GCF_020738565.1 Microcoleus sp. PH2017_12_PCY_D_A
GAGGACTAAAGTCCTCACTACAAACCACACTGAAATAGGTTTGTAGTGAGGACTTTAGTCCTTATCAAAATCCGAGGACTAAAGTCCTCACTACAAACCTCGATTCTCATTTAACTCATAACTCATGTAATTCAAAGCGTTGCGAGTGGGACGCCACAATCTCAAAACTATTCTTTCCTGCGGGTGGATACTAAACATGAAAAAATTGATATTTCCTAAAAATAGCCACAATCAACAGAATATCAAAAAATCCCGAAAAAATCTGCCTTTGATATTTTTCATATTATCTCTAGCATTTTTCCTGTTTAGTTTGTATAAAGGTTTATTTTTACCTTTTGCTTTATCAACTCCGCCGCCCAGCACTGAACAGCAACCTTTGCAACCCTTCGAGCAAGTTGTCAAAGACGCGCAAAAATTTGAAGGATTGTTTACCCTTTACCGCAATCCAGCAACTAATAAAGTTTATCTGGAAATTAAACCGCAACAACTCGATAAAAAGTTTCTGTGTTTCGTGACATTGGCATCGGGTTTGGGGGAAGGGGGAATTTTGAGCGGATTGCCGATCGGCGATTTCTTGTTTCAACTGCGGCGAGTCCAAAATAACGTGCAGTTTGTCATACCGAATATCAATTTTCGCACCCGTCCGGGCGACCCGCAAGCGGGTTCGGTGGCAAGGGCTTTTAGCGAGTCGATTCTCTATTCTTTGCCGCTCAAAAGCCTTCATCCGCAAAGGCAAACTCTGCTGATCGACTTAGGCGATTTGCTGATGAGCGAAAAGCGCGATTTACCGGGGGTTAAAGCGATTTTACCGGCGATTTTGGGCGCTGCTTACTCGATCGATGAAGAGAAATCTTATTTTAAAGATGTGAAAGCGTTTCCGCTGAATGTCGAGATTGCTTCTATTTACGGTTTTTCCAGCGATAATGACAGTGCAGTTAACTATTTACCTTCGATTCCTGACAGTCGGGCTTTTAACCTCCGCATTCACTACAGTTTCTCGGAAGTGCCGCTCAATAACGGCTACCGCCCCAGACTTGCAGATGAGCGTGTGGGCTATTTTCTGACAGCATATAAAGACTTTTCGGACAAAAGCAGCCGGCAGCCTTTTGTGCGCTATATCAATCGCTGGCATTTGCAAAAGCAAATCCCGACGGCGCCGATGTCCCCACCAGTGCAGCCGATCGTCTTTTGGATTGAAAACAATGTCCCTCTCGAATACCGAAATGCAATTCGCGAGGGCATTTTGGAGTGGAACAAAGCTTTTGAAAAGGCGGGTTTTACTGAGGCTATTCAGGTCAAACAAATGCCGGACAATGCTAAATGGGATCCGGCTGATGTCCGCTACAATACTATTAGGTGGTCGAGTTCTTTTGAGTCAGATTTTGCCGGACTCGGGCCGTCTCGCACTAACCCGCTGACTGGGGAAATTTTGGATGCTGATATTTTGTTGGATGCTAATATTGTCCGGCTAATCAAACAGGGATATCGGTCTTTGGTGGAACAAAATCGATCGCTAGCGAGGAGTTTTCAAGGCCGCAACGGCTCTAATACCAATCCCTGTCAGTTCGGGATGTATTCTCGCTATTTGCCGATGCTCGAAAATGGGGATTTAGGAAAAAACAGCGGGGAAAATTCTCAAGGTGGAATTGCTGATGATTTGCCCACTTTGGTGGAAAGGTACCGAGAGCAAAAGCGAGATCCTTTGTCGCGCTTGATTTCGAGTTCGGATATGTGTTTTGGGTTGGAATCGAGCCGGCAATTTGCAATTGGGGCAATGTCGATGGATCTGTCGGACAATGCAGCGCCTAGCAGTCGGGCGATCGAGAATTATGTTAATGATTACATCCGAAATTTGACGGCGCACGAAGTCGGTCACACTCTCGGTTTGAGGCACAATTTTCACGGCAGTACGATGCTAAAATCGGAGGATTTGAACAATACTGAGGTAACTCGCGCGCAAGGTATGGTGGCGTCGGTGATGGATTATGTGCCGATTAATTTGGCACCTCCGGGAACTGTACAGGGCGATTATTATCCAACCATTGTAGGGCCTTATGACGATTGGGCGATCGAGTACGGTTACAAAGTTCTTGGCGGCGCCAACCCCAACAGCGACTTACCAGCGCTGCAACAAATTGCCAGTCGCGCGGGGGAACCGCAATTAGCTTATGCGCCGGATGAGGATGCTGTTGACAATCTCGATCCCGCTGCGAATACTTTCGATCTCAGTAACAATATGCTGAGGTACTCGCAATGGCAATTGGATAATGCTAAGGCAATGTGGAAGCGTTTAGAAAAGCGAATTCCGGTTGGGGAAGACGGTTATAACGAACTGCGGGTGATGTTTGATTCGGTGTTCGGGTATTATTTTCAGCAGGTGATGAATGCTACTTTGTACGTGGGCGGACAGTCGTTTAGTCGGATTCGCCCGGGAGATATTAATGCGAAATTGCCGTTTGTGCCGATCGCCCTGGCGCAGCAGCGAGAAGCTTTGGCTACACTGGACAAGTACGTATTTGCAACCGATGCGTTTAGTTTTGCCCCGGATTTGCTGAATAAATTAGCGCCGGCGCGCTGGGAGCACTGGGGAAGTCCGGCTTTGGTGTTTCCTCTAGATTACCCGATCGGCGATCGAATTACTTTTATGCAGCGATTTGTGCTGCGAGTTTTGCTATCTCCGGTGCGCCTGACTAGGCTGCGGGATGCGGAGTTAAAATCTGCCTCGGAAAGCGCTTTGAAATTGCCAGAATTGTTCGATACTTTGCAAAAGGATATTTGGAAAGAGGTTTTGCAGCCGGAAAAGAAGATGCAAATTTCGACTTTTCGGCGATCGTTGCAGCGGGAACATTTGGCAATTTTAATCAGAATGGTGCTGCGAAAAACCAGTGTTCCTGAGGATGCGCGGACTCTGGCGTGGTACGAGTTGCGGCAGTTGCGGGAGGATTTGAGCAAGAGTATTCGCAACTTGGACAAGAATGCGGATGCTTATACGCAGTCTCATTTGGAGGAAACGCGCGATCGAATTTCTAAGGTTTTGAACGCACAGATTCAATCGAATTAATTGGGTGTCCAGAAACCGGGTTTTTTACGATAATATTTCGTTGCAGCCCGCAGATTTCGTAAAAACCCGGTTTCTTAGAATCTGAGTCAACTTAAAATAATTCGGAACTTGCGTCGTATACGATAGATATACAGGGAACCTAAACAGAACAGCCCTTATGCCTGCCAAAGACCTTTATCACGATACTGTCTGCACCGCCCTTATCAAAGACGGTTGGACAATTACCCATGACCCGCTTATTCTCAAAATTGGAGCCCGATCGGTTTTTGTCGATTTGGGAGCGCAGAAACTAATTGCGGCTGAACGAGGGTCTGAAAAAATTGCGATCGAGATCAAAAGCTTTCTGGGAGCTTCGCCCATTCATGACCTCGAAAATGCTTGGGGGCAGTTCTTTATGTACGCCCGAACACTGCAAAGACGGGAGCCGGCTCGTCGTCTTTACCTCGCGGTTAATCGCAACACTTTTGAGAAGTTGTTTAAAGAAGAAGCTGGGCAATTGCTGCTAGAAGAACCAGGTTTTCGGATGATAGTTTTTGACTCAAACACGGAGGAGATTATCCAATGGCAACCGCAAATCAACCCCTAGATCAATGGCGTGAAACGTTGGAGCAAATTCTTCAATATTATGCGGATATTCCTTACACTTATGGAGATGTGATTACCTATTTGGTTGTCAGCCGCGATCGCAATCATTTTATGCTGATACATGAAGGTTGGGAAAATCATCTGCGAGTTCATGGTACTGTGGTTCACGCTGAAATTCGCAATGACAAAATTTGGATTCATTATGATGGCATTGAAGACGGCATCACTGACGAACTCGTTGCGGCTGGCGTACCCAAAGACCACATTGTTCTTGCTTTCCATCCACCGGAAGTCCGAGAGTATACTGGATATGCGATCGCATAGCTTTTCGCCTTGACCAAGATTTTAGACAATATCAGCTTGGTAGCACACATTCACGATCGCCCATCGATTGACAAAACGTCCGTCATCTCTGATTTTAACCAAGGGGATGGTGGATTGCTGTTGTAATCGATGAAATAATCGTATCCCAATTGCTCGTACAGTTCGTCAACCAGCGATTGCAAGTCCAATATCGGTTCTGAATCTTCCGATCGCAAAGGCAACAAAAATGCCGGAATGCGATCGCCCAAGTTAAAGGGATACAAATCGGAGATTGGACGAGTTTGCGATCGGCTAATCAGGATGCGATAGTGACTCTGAATATCGCCAGTTTCTATAGGCAAGGGAATACCTTCGCGCAGCAAGTCAATTTCAACCAAATGGGTGAGGCTCTCTAAAATTTTCTGTCGTTTTGCGATATATTTTTTACGACCATCTCCGTATTTATTCGCAGGCGAAAGCACTTCGATCGCCGTCACCACTTCTTGAGTTGCAGCATCTTTGACTTCGATATAGGATTGCTGAATTTCTTGGAACACTGGAACTGTTACTTTAACGGGTTCGGGCAGTGGGCAAACAGCAATAGATCCTTCAAGAGGGTTTGTATTCGCTGGTGTATTTCTTCGGTTCTGCTGCACGCCAACATCTGGTCTACCAATTGCAATTGCTGTCGAACCTGCGATTTTATACACCCATTTATCCGTTACCACGCGATATTTTGGAACGAGTCTGGGGACTAACGATCGAGCAATTGCTGCAACCAATTGATTGTGGAAATCCGACCAATACTCTGGTTGTTCGAGGTAGGGATTCATTCCCAAAAATGGATTTGGCATGGGAAACTCTCCCGATTTCTGTGGTACTTCATACCATTGTATCAATAAGTTATTGAGTAGATATACTTTTTGTGCTTAGATTTCTTCATGGGTGTTGTAGAGATCGATCGAATAATTGCGTCTTTGGCAAAGGTTTACCCTCATCTAGCATCGATACTGAATAATCAACGATATCGGGATGAGGATTGATGCCAAGGGTCTGCATGAGGTCTGTCAGAGGTTGGTTGCGGAAGGTTGCGAGTTGAATTAAGGCTTGAATGCGGGTAACGTTGAGTTGTTCAAGGCGATCGCTCATTTGGATCAATTGTTCGTGTTCTTCGGGAGTCAGGGTTTCGGCCTGACGCTTGGCGATGAGGGCATGGTATTCTTCCCAGGTTTGTGCACAAAAGCCGATGTTAATGGTGGTCATGGTTATCTTGGCAGTAACATCTATTTATCATTTTAGCGATCGGGCTTTCACCTTATCAAAAACTCGATCGCCTGCGACTTATCGGTTTTACTGTCCGCGTCCTGGTTTGCAATCTACGAAACCTAATGCTTCTGTGTCGAGAAAACTGGCGATCGCCATTTCGATCACCGCTGCGATCGGATATTCAATTTCCGCAGCACGCGCGATCAAAGCCACTTTAATTCGTTCTGGCAAACGTCCCAAAATAACTTCGGCATCAGCAGGAGAAAGTTGTTCTTGAAGTTTGGCTTGCATGGCATTCACCTTTGGGTTGGAATTTGAACGTTGTACGGAGGTTCAGTGGCTCTTAGAATGATGGCTTCTAGCTCCAATAGTAACGCAGGGTTTTCACAGTGAGAGATTAATTGCATTCGCGTACAGCCTCGCGATACGTTACGGCTTCACACCCTTAATTCTCTTTATGGCTTCTTTACACTCCCACGCTTGCTGTTCCAACCCCGTCGCCTGAAACAGCTCACAGGCATGAGTGTATGCAGCAATTGCATTGGTAGATCGACGAAGCTTGACTAAAATATGCCCTGAGTTAAACCAGGCACGGGCTTCGCCGAGGCGATCTTTAATAGCTTGAGTAATTTCTAAATATTGTTTGAGAAATTCAATTGCCTGTTGGTAGTTTTTTAGAGATTGGTAAGCATCACTCAAACCCATGAGGGCATAGACTATGCCCTGACGATCATGAACTTCTTGCACAATCTGCAAAGCCTGTTGATGATATTTAATTGATTTCTCGTATTGTCCCAATGCTTGATATGCGTTAGCAAGCCCTCCTAATGAATAAGCTTCTCCTCTACGATCTCCAATTTCTCTAGCAATTTCCAGCCATTTTCGATGATATTCAATTGCTTCTTGGTAATATCCTAGAGCTTGATAAGAATTTCCCAGTCCACCAAGGGAATATCCTTCGTCAAACCGTTTACCCAGCTTTTGCTTAATTTCTAGAGATTGTTGATGACATTGGATTGCTTGCTGGTATTTTCCTAAAGCCTGATGGACATTGCCCATGTTACCCAAGGCATTGGCTTGTCCATAAGGTTCGTCAATTTCTCTCGCAAGTTCTAGCGCTTCCTGGTAACAATTAATCGCCTGTTCATATTGCCCGGTGGCTTGATAAGCATTGCCAAGATGTGTCAGCGCAGTAGACTCACCTCCTTGATCGCCAATTTCTCGAAATGCAATCCGACAAAGCTCATGATATTCAATGGCTTTGCAATACTCACCTAGAGCATGGTTCGCATTCCCTAAACAAGTCAAAGCCCTTCCTATATCCGCCTTTTCTTGATGCCTAGCAGTAGGCATCCACTTTTGTAGCAGTGGTTCGTATAATTCAACTCTGATGATGTTGTAACTACGTGTGTACAAGAACTCATTGCAGCCATATAAAACCTTAAAGGCTGAACTATAGTCGTTTAGAGTATAGTAGTGATAGAAAACTTCCAAATAAGAAATAATGTCTTCCAGTGTTGTCCAAGGTTTAGGCTTGGCTATTTCAATGTAGTAAGCAATGGCACGTTTGTGTTTGCCCGTTTGTTCCCCTGATCGCTCTTGAGCAAACCTTTGCAGCAACGGTAAAAACGAGAACTCCCATGATTTCTCAGTTGGCTCTTCTTGCAATAGCGCATACCGAGCTAGCTCCCGCAAATTCTCCTCTGTTGCCTCCGGTTGCATCGCCTTTGCCTGCGCCAACCCAAACGATCGTCGATATACGCTCAAATCCTGCCAAAGCTGCTGCAATGAAAGCGGTAACAGACTCACTGACTGCTCTAGCACCTTGCCAATACTCACCTCTGGGTCGCCTTGATGATTCCCAACGATATCTCTGAATAAATTAATATCCTGTTGACCCAAAATAAATGCCACATTTGCGGACTTTCCCCGCTTCTTTCGTAACCATTCCACTGTCAGCTTAAGCAACAGTGGATGACAGCCCGTTAGAGTCACAAACTGCTTCAAATCGGTATGTGTTCCTTGCACTTTCATTGCGTCCAGAAAGTCAAGGGCAGCTTCCTCTGATAATCCTTTGATATCCATTTCTTCTGATAGCCAAGGCAAGCCCTCCGGCTTGATTCGACTGGTGATTAGCACTCGACTATGGCCACTGCTATCACACAGTGCTTGCAAAAAAAATCTATAGGGTTGCCACCGCGTCTCATCCTTCAACAATGTTTCCAGATTGTCTAACACCAGAAAAAAGTGTCCCTGGCTCAAACGGTTCACCAAAGCCACGCTCAACTGCTCATCTGGCAAGCGCTCATCAAACTCCTGTCCTAATTGTGCTAGTATCCACCTGCCCCATTTTCCAAAACGATACGGTAGGTCAAAGTAGATCCAAAATTGATGGTTAAATCCCAGTGCTTCCTCATATAATTTTGATGCCAGAGTAGATTTACCATAACCCCCAGCAGCAGTAATGGTAATGAGACGAATAGAAGTATCATCGAGCCACTGCTTAAGTATTGTAAGTTCAGACTCGCGCCCTCTGAACAGATTAGTGTTCGGACGAGAAAAATTAAGTATGGCACTAGAAGTGAGTTGATGTCCCTCTGGTTGCCCCGAATCGCTTGGTAGCGAAGAGGCTATTACTTTTTTGCTAGTACCCTAGACCATCCTCTGAAGGTGGGGAAATATGTTTGCAGAAAATTTTCTGTATCAATTTCGGCCTCGTAGGATAGGTTCACAAATGGTGGCAGTAATGAGAGCATCCCTTTGAGTTTGGCAGCCGCAGGTGTTCCGGGTTTACTGACTTCAGCATAAATCTTTTGCAACAAATCCAGAATTTCAGGTGAGTATTGTGGATTATGTTGTAGAGGTTCGACCCGCTCCACAATCTCTACGATCACCTTCTCTGCTTCTGAATCCGTAATCTCAAACATTGCTGATCGCTCTACCAAAATCTGCCAATATTCAATTTCAAACGGGCGCATCTCAACTTTCAGGTCGTCAATTTGCAGTTTGATTGTCGCCCAATCCTCTGACCTAGCTGATGTCAAGGCATTTTCTTTACCGTCTAATTGTTTACGAAAACGGGTTAAACTCTTTTCAACTTGAGGCAGGCGATCCATTGACATATGTAAACTCCAAGGACTTTAGAACCACTGTTTTTGTTTTACTCTATCACCTGCGTAATATCCGCAGAGTTTTACAGAACTCCTGAAAATTACAGTGTTACAACTTCTCTATCCCCAAACTCACACCACGATATAATTCTGCGATCGCCATCTACGGTAACGGGCGCTGACGAATTCGATCGCCTTAAACTACATCCGTTTCAGCAATTCATCGTACTCGTCGTGTGCACCAATCCAGTACCAGTAAATACGATCGGCTTCCAATAAACCTAAAACACGATAATTGATACTGATACGAGCAGAATAAATCGGTTGCTTCTGACTGACTCGCTTGAACTGAAGACTTGGATGATAAGGATCATCCTGCCAAAGGGCATAAGCTTTATCGGCTTGTTCCTGAACTGATGCAGGAAGACTCTCTAGCCGCGTGCGAAATGACTTTGTAACACTTGATTTCATTTTTGTGTTGGGAAAACCTCATCAAGTGGAACCGTTTCTCCTCCCGCAATTTCTTGACGTACCATTGCAGCCATCTGATCCCATTGATCGTCTGTCGTGTCAGCAAAACGAGTTTCCCATTTTTGCTCGTCCTGCAACTCTGCCAAAAACCGAGCCGCGATCGCATCTTGCCGATCGGGTGGGAGTTTTTGGATTTGGGCGATCGCCTGTTGAAGGAGTTCAGTCATGATTTTGTTTGAAACCTGTATCTCTAGCTTACCTCATTTACCGCTCGAAACTCACACCTCGATCTAATTCGTCGATCGCCATTTCCAGCTCAATACTCTGTAAAGTATTATTTGTAGGCTAGGCGTAAACAGGAAGTGGCTCATAAACGAGTTGCATGAGTTTTTCTGAGGGAACGGTTTCCATTGCATAGGTATTGCCTTGAGCATCGGCAAAATCTACTAGATAAGCGCGATCGTCAAAGCTCATCAGAATAGTGCCAACTTGTCCGGGCCGGAGCAAAATTGGCCCAGAGGTGTCTTTATGGATTGCGTGAATTTCTTCGGTCAAGGCAACAACATCATACTCGTGTAACGTCATCATAGTATCCTCACTTATTAAGCTGACAATATTGCCGTGCCACCTCGATAAAGCGCATCAACTAAGTTGCGATCGTTAGTATGAGCTCTTGAGGATTAAACAGTTGACGTTTGGAGGCATTGAGAAATTCGATGCTAACTGGTTCCTCAGTTTCGTCATAACTGACAATCACGCCTCCAGGTTCAGAAATAGCATTAACTGGAAACGCATCACGTAAGATAAAAATCAGAATGTCTGCTTCTGCATCGTATTTAACTTTCATTGGGATTCTCCGCAGCGAAAGCAAACACAGCTTGTAAAGATTCAGCATTAAGCGTTGGGTAGTTTTCGATCACTTGTTGCTCCGTCCAACCTTCTGAAAATAACCCTAGAATAAACTCCACAGATAGTCGTGTTCCCTTAATTACAGGCTTACCAAGCAGAATTTTAGGATTTGAATGAATGTGTGCTTTCCAGTTCATAACCAATTCGCCTCTCTATGATTTTCATCTATTATGAGTATAGTTAAAATTCTAAAATTAACTGTGTCTTTAAAGGTTCATCAAGGATAGTGTAAGTCATGTCGATTTATTTGCCCGCCCGGCCATGTATCGATCGAAAGTTGTGTAATCTCCAGCTTCGTAATCAGCACGGGCAGCTTTAATTTCGGCAATGTCTTCTGGAGAATCTTCCTCATTCGGGAATAATTCAGCTTCCAAAAATTCCCATATCTTGTATCTTTCAGCAATTCCCAGTGATGAAATAGCTTCCAGCAGTGATTGGAATGAGATGTCTACTTTCACGGTATTCTCAGCCATCTGAACTTTCCTCCTATTTTAATTTTACACGCGGGTGGCTACAATAGTCAGCATTTAGTTTAATGATTTCTTTCCTGTTCATTTACTCTTTTTTTTACCGCAAATTAAAGCAGATTAACGCAGATGGGAGAATGACTACTGCTATTTTACCATAAACAAAACCCGCAAGGTGCGGGCTTCATTTTGACAATTGCAATTTAACAGAAGACTACATCACAACCGCACTAATTAAAGTGTGTACATTTTGCACAACAGCAGTAGTAAAGTTGTGAGTTACGGGCAAACTATCAACAACTATTCCGGCGCACAAGAGCATCAGATACAGAATAGAGTATTTAAAGAGCGATCGCGCAACAGTCTTATCTTCTGGCGCCTGCAACAGCAACCAAGCCTTTTGGGCAAAAATAGCACCGAGAAAAATAGCTGTTCCCGCATACACCGGGCCTGCTAAATTCAGCGGATAAACAAACAGCAAAGTTGCTGGAAGCATCAATAACGTGTAAATCCAAATTTGGCGGGCTGTCTCTTCGTCGCCCTCAATTACCGGCAACATCGGGACGCCTACTTCCTTGTATTCGTCGCGAATCATCATTGCTAACGCCCAAAAATGCGGCGGTGTCCACAGGAATATAATCCCAAACAGCAGCCACGCACCCCAACTCAAATCTCCCGTCACCGCAGCCCACCCAACTAGCGGGGGAATCGCCCCTGCTGCACCGCCAATTACTATATTTTGCACGCTGTGGCGCTTCAGCCAGTGGGTGTAAATTAGGACGTAGAAAACTATGCCCGACATTGCTAGCAAGGCGGCTAATAAGTTGGCGACAACTGTCAGCAATGTAAAGGAGATTGTCGCTAGGCCGATCGCAAATATCAAAGCATCCCGCTTCTTAACCCGCCCGGAAGGAATCGGCCGCCACCGGGTGCGCTCCATGATATAGTCAATGTCGCTGTCGTAGACGCAATTAATCGTATTAGCCGACGCCGAAGCCAAAGCACCTCCAGTAATAGTTGATACCAGTAATAGCGGATCGACTTCTCCTTTGGCGGCCATCCACATTCCTGCTGATGTGGTGATTAGCAGCAGCAGAATAATTCTCGGTTTTGTTAGTTGGTAGTAACTTTTCACTACTTGCGAAAAGTTTTCGTGGAGGCGAGGGCTATTGTTTGTAAGAACTTCTTGCATTTGTGATTAATTATTAGTTGTTAGTTGTCATTGGTCATTCAGTCAGCGTCGGCGGACTTCGTTTGACTCGCTTTGCGGTTTCAACCGCCGATTAATTAACGCGCCCCTATCAAGCTGATAAAACCCGATCGCGCCACGACAAAACACTAAAAGCTAGCAGAGTTCCCAGCAGTGCTGCGCCGACTGCTTGGTGGGCGACTGTCAGCGGTTCTACCTGAAGGTGCAGCCGGAAAGTTGCCAATCCCAAAACTAATTGAGCAATCAGACAAACACTCGCTAAATTCCCTAATTTTCGCAAGTTTGAATGGAGTGCTGGTTGTCGCCAAGCCATGACTGCTACTGCTAAAGTTGCTGCGGTAGCGGGTACTATACCTGCGATGTGGCTGTTCATTACAGAACACAATTCTGATGAACCAAAACATTGATGCAGCGCCCATCGCGAGCCTACTAATGCTCCTAGCAAGCTTTGCAGGTAAACTAGCAGTGCTGCGATCGAACTTACCCATGCTAATTTGCCTGTATTGCCCGTAGCTTCGTAGGGAGTCAGCATAAAACCGATCGCTAGCAGGGCGCAAAAAAACAGTAAAGCCGCTCCCAAGTGAGCAGTAACGATGTCAAATCGCAGCAGTTGCGTCACGGTGAGGCCGCCCAATATGCCTTGAAAAACTATTAGAAATACTGCACCTGCGCTCGCCCAAGGGAGCCATTTTGGCAGGCGGCTGCGGTAGAAGACAGAAAGTCCCAAAAGGGCGATCGCGCTCAAGCCAATTGCTGCTGCATCCAAACGGTGAAACCACTCCAAAAATACCTGCAAATTCATTTGCGCTGCGGGTATTAATTGACCGTAGCACAGCGGCCAGTCGGGGCAAGCAAGCCCCGCATTCATCACGCGCGTGGCGCTGCCTACTGCCATCAACAGCCAGGTTGCGATCGCAATTTTCCACACTAGGCCGCGGATAATATCTTTTGGCTGCCACTGCACTCCTGCTGCTGCGTTTGGCCGATTTAAAACTGAGTTTGCCATGAACTTTACCTTAGCCTTTGTTATCGATCGAGCTTAATTAAATATTGCGGTTTCGCTTGGACTGAGCTTAGCCGAGCTTAACACTGTTTTTCTTTGACAATCTGTCATACTTACTACCTTAGCGACTCTTTTATCTAATTACTTTGTCTTTAGATATTTTTTAACTTTCCTGTTTATATTACAAAAGATTTCAGGATTTTTGCTAAACTTCAAAAAACTTTAATCTTTCAGCACAATCCTCGATCGTGGATAACTCCCTCAGTGTCGAATTTTATTCAAAAATAAAGATATAATTAAGAAATAGTTTGTTAATAAATAATTGTGATAAGCAGTCAAAAGTGTTTAGAGCCTCACACTTTTTCAAACTGACAGTGGATACAGCCTGGTTTTTGGTATTTTTCGATCGATTCTGGTTAAATAATCATAGCTGTTGGCGATCGCACGGACAAGGCCTCATCACCTTAGTTTTTTTAATATTTCGGCTGGCTGCAACCTGTGTATTTTCGTCCATCAAACCCCGTTACTCGGTATTTCTCTATGACTATCTAAGATTATTAAAAAAATGTCAAAATATAATTAGATTGGTTTTTCTGCCTCCTGCCTCTTCCCTCTTCCCTCTTTTTACCCAATCGCATAACCGTTATAGCCTTCTTCCTTCTTCCTTCCCTCTTCCCTCTTCCTTCTTCCCTCTTCCTTCTTCCTTCTTCCTTCTTACTAAATCTAAAATTGTGCAGCCATGTCCCAAAAAAACGAAACCGCTGTTCTGATATTATCGCTCCTAATTACGATCGCGCTAGCCGGTGCAGGTATTTGGTGGCTGACAAGCCGCGGCGGCATTCCTGGAGGTTTATCACCCGAAAATCAGACGTTTTCTAAGCCCTCGACAGGGAATTCCCCGCAGTCAGAGCAGCAAATTCAGCAGCGTCTGAGTGCCGGAAAAAAACTGTTAATTTCAGAAAAATCAACAACAACTAAAGAATCAGCAGTACAGGCGATCGCATCCGGCAACTACAACGCAGCTATTACCGACTTACAAGCTTCGCTGAAAACCAATCGCAACGATCCTGAAGCACTAATTTACCTCAATAACGCCCGCACCGGCGATCGCAAATCCTACACAATTGCCGCAGCGGTTCCCATTGGCACCGATATCAATGCCGCTCAAGAAATTCTGCGGGGAGTCGCTCAAGCTCAAAATGAAATCAACCAAAAAGGCGGCATTAACGGTACTCCATTAAAAGTGCTAATTGCTAACGACGATAACAACCCAGAGATTGCCTCGCAAATTGCCAGCGCGATCGCCAATAACTCAGAAATTTTAGGAGTAATCGGGCATTTTGGTTCGGACACAACCCTAGCAGCCAGCAAGGTTTACCAACAAAATCAATTAGTAGCAATTTCTCCGACAAGTACCTCTGTGCAGCTTTCAGGAGTTGGCAGCAATATATTTAGGACTGTTCCGAGCGATAGGTTTGCAGCGAATGCTCTTTCCCGCTATATGCTGACAAAATTGTCAAAGCAAAAAGCGGCTGTATTTTTTAATTCTGCTAGCAGTTACAGCAAATCTTTAAAAGATGAATTTACTACTGCTGTTTACGGAGATGGCGGACAAATAGTATCGGAATTTGACTTTGCTAAGGGCAATTTTAATGCAGCGGAGAGTCTTAAAAGTGCGATCGCCCAGGGAGCAGAAGTCATTATGTTAGCGTCCAATTCTGCCACGATCGACCAAGCTTTGCAAGTAGTGCAAGTCAACGCTAAACGGCTCCCGCTACTAGCAGGAGACGGCGCTTACAGCGCTAAAACACTGCAAATTGGTGGCGCGGGAGCAACAGATATGGTGCTGGCTGTTCCTTGGCACATTCTCGCAGATCCGCAGTCCAACTTTCCCCAAACATCCAAACAACTTTGGGACGCTGAAGTAAGTTGGCGCACAGCTTTAGCCTACGATGCGGCGATCGCGCTAATTGTCGGTTTAGGGCGCAATCCAACTCGTGCAGGCATTCAACAAGCTTTATCGGCGTCGGATTTTTCCGCAACAGGAGCATCGGGCCCGATTCGATTTTTACCGTCGGGCGATCGCAATCGAGCAGTTCAATTAGTAACTGTTAAACCTGGAAATCGCACCAGTTACGGTTACGAATTTGTGCCGATATCTGGCTTGTAAACTATTTGCCTTTTACGAACAGGCCGGAGATGCTGTTCCACAAAAAATAAACCCGATTATTTTGGCCTTAGTTCAAAGAGGATTGACAACAAGAATACCTTTACCTGGGCCTTCGTAAATTTCAACCCTAGATACTTGTCCGCTACCGGCATAAAATGTTACTCCGGCGAGCGATCGAGATGGCATTGATTGCCAAACACCATCTGGTGAAGACACTATATTAGTTGTGAATCCATCATCCCAGGTAATTGTAATTTGGGTGAGACTCTGCTTGATTGAGCAGCCGATCATTTGTGCCTGTCGTTGATTTTGTCCGTAAAAACTACATTGACCTTTATAATTTTTAGTAGAGCTTCTTGTCTCGGCTCGAGCAACGATACCGAAAGCAGTGACAGATGCTAGGAGCAAATTTGTCACCAAAAACGCTTTATAAAACAAAGATGAATTCAGTTTCATAGGTTAGGAATTTTTACAAATATAGCTAAACTTATGTTATCAAAACATTTATATTCTGTCAATCAATTTGGGCTGTGCAAAAATGATAGATCGGATATCGAAATATTGTTTTTCGACAATTGAGGGTGGTAGGAACACGGCAGTGCCGTGTCCTGATTTATGGTAAGATTAATTCCCATGCTACCGGATTTGATATGAGCTCTAAAGTTGCGAAACTACGATCGCCCTAACCGGCCTGTTTCTCTCAAAAATAGCCCTCGGCTTCAAAGCAATTCTCAACAACAGCCACAGCGAATGCCATTCTCCGGGCGTTTCCTGGCGCTTCCACTGGCCGGGGCGACAGTACAGCATTTCGATCAAACAGCGGTGTTGGCTCATGTTTAGGCGATCGAACGCAATTCGCACAGTCGGAAATTCCGGAACACTGCACCCTGCTGTATCCTGAAAACTAGACCCCAAGCGAGATTTATCGCTAATCAACTCAATCTTAGCCACAGGAATCAAACATTTCTCTTCCATAATTTCCAGAGTCGCCGAGTCGCAATCAATCAAACGGTTGCCAAAACTGGCTTCGGTGTCCAACTCAATCACAGGCGGCGCTAGCGACATCCTCACTTTGACTGCCACGCTGCGAGCGATCGCTCTTATTTTACCCTGCGATAAACCTGTCTCAACGGCATATTTTGGCAACATCTCTGCCGCGGTAAAACTCTGTTTGCTGCCTTTACCTTTCACAGCAAAACTCGGCCGCTGTGTCAGAGCAACTTCAGCGCCACTTTCCGAAATTACTGTAGTTATTCCCCAAAAACTTTCACCGCCCACATTCAACTGCACCACTCTACGCAAATTGAACCATTCGTAAATATCCGGCTTAGGAATATCCACCAAAATTAGCAGCGCAATTCCCAGCATCAGCAGGTTGTAAGCGCTCCAAATCCAGCCCGCACTCACACCTTTTAACAAATCAGCGCTTGCTGGTATTCCCTGCAAGCTGCCAATATTTTTAACTAAATGAATGTTTAAATTATGGAACAAACCGAATGCTGTAGCTGCGAACAAGACAATTAAAGGCCATCCCAAATTCCAGTTAAAACTAAAGCGATCGCTCGCAATTCCTTTTGGCGTCACCTTAAACCCTTTCTGAAAGGGATTGAGCATGGCGCTCACCACCGTCACCGCTAAAGGAATACACTGCACGAAGGAGTAAACATCTGACAGCAAAGCCGATCGCGATTTGCGGTTCAGCCAAGAAAACACAGTAACTTGCACCAAATAGTAAGGCAGGAAAAAGTAGAGCAATTCCCGCGGATTTGTCCGCAAAGGAAGTACGCCCAGAAACGAATAAGCTAAAGGCATCAACAGAAACACAATCTTGCTCAAACTGGTAAACCAGTGCAGCAATCCTTCCAGGTGACACAGCCTTTGTACGAATCTGAGGCCGCGAATCGTTAAAGGATTGGAATCAATAAAAAATGCCTGAAGCGTGCCTCGCGCCCAGCGCAGCCTTTGAGTTAGATGGGCTTCTATATTTTCAGCAGCCAAACCAGCACTCAATTTTTCATCTAAATAAACTAAGCGATATCCGGTGGCTGAAAGCCTAATTCCTGTAAAATAGTCTTCACAGATTGAATTGGTGACAAAGCCTCCCACTGTTTGTAGCGCGCTTCGCCTCATCACAAAAGACGTGCCAGCACAAACTAGGCTATCTGCACTGTCTTTGATGATTTCAATTTGCCTGTAAAATACTTCTTCTTCCGGCACCAGCAAATTTTCTAAACCTAAATTGCGGGCGATGGGATCGTGGTTGTAAAAGCTTTGCGGTGTTTGGACGAGGGCGATTTCGGGATTCTGAAAAAAGCCAACTGTTCTTGTTAAAAAGTTTTTTGTGGGAATGAAGTCGGCATCGAAAACTACAATTAGTTCTCCATTTGTTAGGGCTGTGGCGTGATTGATGTTTCCTGCTTTGGCGTGACTGTTATCGGGTCTGGTTATATACTTGCATCCCAATTCTTGGGCTAGCAATTTGATTTCAGGGCGCTTTGTATCGTCGAGCAAATATACTTTTTTGTTGGGATAATCTAAAGCTTGACAGCCGATGACTGTGCGCCTCAAAATAAAAATTGGTTCGTTGTAAGTTGGGATATAAATGTCTACTGTTGGGGTAAAGTTTCCCTCTGCAACTGCAACTGCCATGCGATCGGCTTCTCGATGCCTGTCTTTCATTCTCAGCATTAAATACAGTTGAATGCTGCTGGTGAACACCATTAACATTTCTAGGAAAAACAGCCCCAAACTAAATATACCGTTGAGCGGATCGCTTAAATTTAGCGTAACGAGCGATCGCCACAAAACGTAGCGAATGGTTAAAGCCAAAACTATGCCAACTACCACAGCCCGCGACCATTTTTGTGGCTGGGGCGAAATTTTCATGGCTGCTAAAGCAGCCGATACCAGGGCGAAAGTCGGCACCAACAAATACATCTTGCTCGCAGCGGGTACTTGCAGCCACACAGGCGGGTTTTGCTGCCAAGTATTGATTGTGGCAAAAATACCGCTGACTGTACCTTCACCGCTAAACCAGGCTGCGGCGATCGCACCTGCGAAAGCAACTACCCCCAACACGACTAGCGTTGCCATCTGTACGTGCGAAATCCACCTAAAAAAGCGGCGTTTCAAGTCTTGAAGGTCACATCTTGAATTTCTCATAAAATTTGCAATTCCCGATCGTGCTTGCAACAGTCAGGGTTTCCTGCTGTCGGCTGTTTAATCCAGTTGAAAATTCCCACACATTCCACTTACTATATTTACATTTTTTAACATTCTGACAATTTTATGATAGTTCACTTGCTCGCTGGTGGCAAACTGCTGGGCAAGTCCAGTCCAGGCTAAGTATAACCACTGAACTTGAGATGGTGTGCGATCGAACAACAGTCATAAAATTGGTTCGTAGTGAGGACTTTAGTCCTCATAAAATTCTGCCGACTAAAGTCCACACTACAAGCGTGGTTCGTAGTGAGGACTTTAGTCCTCATAAAATTC
>NZ_JAEQCI010000111.1:0-18840 GCF_020738565.1 Microcoleus sp. PH2017_12_PCY_D_A
CTTTGGCTGCACCCGCTGGTGGTGGAATTATGCTCTAAATAAGTCAATTGAGACTTACAAAGAAACTGGCAAAAGCCTTGGTCAGTCAGCACTTAATGCCTTACTACCTCAGCTCAAAAAAGAAACAGAAACACTCTGGTTGTCCGAATGTTACAGTCAAGTTTTGCAGGCAACGACGCTTAATCTAACCACTGCCTATAAGAACTTCTTTGCAGGTCGTGCCAGGTTTCCGCGTTACAAGTCAAAACATCGCAAGCAGTCAATTCAATATCCTCAAAATGTCAAAGTCCTAGAAGGAATTGTTCAGTTTCCGGGCAAAGTGGGCAAAGTTAAGGCTAAATTGCACAGAAATATAGAAGGAACAATCAAGACTGTAACAATAAGCAGAGATCCTTCTGGTAAATACTTTGCATCAATATTAACAGAATCTGAGGGTGAGAATCCAGCGCTTTCAACCGAGGGTAAAGTAATTGGGATTGACCTAGGGTTGACTCATTTTGCGATTGCCAGCAATGGTTGCAAAATATCCAAGTATGACAATCCTCGACATTTAGCCAGACACGAAAAAAACCTGAAACGTAAGCAGCAAAAGCTAGCTAAAAAACAAAAAGGAAGCAATTCAAGAAGAAAAGCCAGAAAAATAGTAGCTAAAGTGTACGAACGGGTTGCCAACTCCCGTCAAGATTTCCTACATAAATTATCAAGAAAGCTCGTCAATGAAAACCAAGTTGTCGTAGTAGAAAATCTTAATGTCAAAGGCATGGTACGCAATCATAATTTAGCTAAAGCAATTTCTGATGTTAGTTGGGGAACTTTCACTAATCTCCTAGGTTACAAGCTAGAGAAAAAAGGTGGTAAGTTGGTTGAAATTGACCGTTGGTTCCCTAGCTCTAAACTCTGCTCTAATTGTTATTACCAAATTGATAAATTACCGCTAAATATGAGACAATGGACTTGCCCTCACTGCGGTACTCGACACGATCGCGATGGTAATGCAGCAACAAACATTAGGGCGGCATTCGCCTGTGAGTACAGAAGCCCACGCTATAATCGCTTCGATTTAGCGTGGGTAGTTCAGTATCATTATTTTGTGTAAATGTCAAGAGTATAAATAGTTTTTTTAATAATTTTGCGATCGCCCTGCTGGGGAGATTTGGTCAGCGGGTTCATTTAAGGTAGAGGACTGGGATATGCGCGATCGGGCTTTTTGCCATACTACAGCCTTTCTCGGCAACAGTGCTGTACGGTTGGGAATGAGAAGGTAATGGGTAGAGTTATTTCCTAAATTTTTGATTGATAGGAAAACCGCAGATTAAGGCAGATTAACACAGATTAACGCAGATATTTTCAAGATATGTCTGTGAATGACAATCTGATCTGGAATTGATCGCCCCCGTACCTCACTCAATTGAGTTTTCGTAGGGTGTGGATCCATTTTTAATCTCTCTGATTCAATCGCCAATCTGATGGATCCGCACCTTAGTTGAGAGTTGAGAGTTGACAGTCTTCGTAGGGTGTGGATCCATTTTTAATCTCTCGGACTCAATCGCAAATCTCATGACGATCCACCTTACATAGCGCGTGGAGGAAACAAACCTCACAATTATTCAGTTTTTTTTAAAGATGGTGGATAGCGACACACCCTACTACTATAGGTTCATTGAATATTCGAGGTGGGTCGCTATTGAGATTGTCGGTTTTTTTTAAAGATGGTGGATAGCGACACACCCTACGACTGTTGCAAGAAACTGCATCAACCGAAGCTTGCCAATTTTTGGAATATCCTGGATTTGTGACATGAGTTCAGCCAATAGCATTCGATCGTCTCCTCGTCTGAGGATTATTGTTAGCCCGTTGACTCCTCTTTCAACAACACTTGTCCCATCCACACTGACCATACCATACTCAACATTAACACAATTATTCCTAGAGGTGGCACCAGACTAAGAATCCCCATTCCTAAGCCCAGATAACATAAGAAATTGGGTAGCTTCTGGCTTTTGAGTGCTGTCCAACTCATCAACAAAAACCACAAACCATCCAGGCTGATTGCCGCCACCGCTAGAATGCCAATCATGTTGTGGAGATGGTTACTAGATGATGCTGCTCGGTCATAGGTAGAAGCCTGGAAAATCGCATACAAACTGAGAATAGCATTACCGACTAAGCACAAAACGGAGAGGAAGCCAAACTTAGTTGCAACTGAGAGCAAGCCCGGAGTGTCACACTGTAAATAGTTTCCTAAGGCCAAAATCAGCACAGTAGAAATTCCTGCTGAGACCAACTTTAAGCCATCCTGGATCAGCAGCGGTGTAGGGTTATGGATTGCTAAGTCTATTAATTTACTCGGATCGGCGATCGCCGAAAATCCAATTAAAAAAATTACTGTAGCCAATGTTGCCATCACCACAATGACATTGATGAATGCCGCGATGCCACCCAGTTTTTGAAGGTGAGTCATAACTAAGCTCGCTTTTACGTAAATTACCTCGATGCTATTTAAATTGTCGGTTTTTTTTAAAGATGGTGGATAGCGACACACCCTGCGACTAGAGGTTCATTGAATATCCGAGGTGCGTCGCCCTGTTAGATTGTCGGTTTTTTTTAAAGATGGTGGATAGCGACACACCCTAGGACTAGCTATCTAGGAAAACTACCAATTAACAAATATGGCGGTATGAATCAAAAGGTAATCCCGTCCGCCGCTTGACATCAACAACTGATTTGTATGCGCCTTTGATCTGCCTTTCTCTAACTATTGTTTCCGCAACAACGCGATCTAAACCGCTTTGGATCAACTCTTCCGGCGAAAGAATATTTAACCGTTTCCAAGTAAATTGGGATTCTTTTTGATAATTGTAACTGAAGCAAATCATCGGGGCGATGCGTCTGACGTGACTTTCGGGAACTCCGGCGATTTCGGATAACTCTTCGGCGTGGGTAAAAAGATAGCCTTCGTTTTGCAAAGATTCAATATCGTTAGCGTAGACGATCGGCAAACCCAAGATTCTGACCATATCATCTTTGGTGCACTCGTTAATATCTATTTTGCCGCGCACGTTGGCTAATTCTTGGGCATTTGTCGCAGTTGCAGGAACCAGCAAGCCTCGGGGTGCGGTTTTGATGAGATAGCGCTTTTTCAAAGCAAAGGCTGTGACAATTTGAGCGATCCAAACGAGGGTGCCGAAATTAGCTGAAGAAGATAGCGCTAGTGCTGCTAAAGTAATGCCAATACCCCATCCCATCCAACTGCGAATATTTGTTTTTTGCCCTGCATAGGCGATCGCCAATCCGCCGAAATACGGAATAAAAGAATACCACACCCAGTTTGGAGTTTGACGCAGCCAGTATAACTCTTGAGACACTTTAGTTCTATCCTCTATCGACTGTTATTTGACTCTTATTTAAATCTCACCCTTTTCGTACATGACTTATGCAAAAAGTGGTTTGACACGCTACTCATAGGGGTAAGGTACTTGTGGGCGAACCCTACTACATATAAGAATTTGTGCGTAAATCCTGTTAACCGTGGATTCTCTTCTTCCTAATGACTAATGACTAATGACTACTGACTAATGACTGCTGACTACAATTCCCGCAGCAGTTTTTGGCGTTTTTCTTCATATTCTTCGGCGGTAATTGCGCCCATATCGTAAAGTCCTTTCAATTCTGCGATCGCCCCTGTGACATCTTTTGCCCCTCTGAGGGCATACCCAGACGGCAACATTCCGCCATTGTACTGTAGCTGAAAAGCTTGCTCCGACATCAACAGCAGCCCGATAAAATCAAAAAATGCGAATAGTGAAGGAATTAATGTCCAGGAAAAGAGCAAATAAAATACTCCTGCTACATTGTTCCCCAAATAAAATTTGTGGCCTCCGAAACCTCCGATAAAGAAAGCTACAACAACTGCTACGGTTCTATCTTTTACCATTTTTCCCTTTCCCCAGTTTTTTACTTTAACGAACGCGATCGACAACGAAGGCGATCGAGGCAAGCAATATTACTAATTTTTACTCATTTATTTGGGTTTTTGCGAAACTTGGACATCGCAAAATACAGCAGAACTATACCGGCTTGAGCCTGTAGAATGACCGAGTAGCCTCTCAAGAAATAATTGAGTTCGCTACCGGAATTGAAAGAAAATATTAAAATGCCTAGGGCTGCATAGGGTGTGAAACGCATCCAACTTGGCGTTCCCTCTAACTTGTGGCTGTTGAAATTGCTCATGGGGTTGAAACCTCATCCTTACTTAAAATTAACATAAAAATTAGCCGGATGGTCAAGCTCGGTTGGGTGCGATCGCCCGGGCTAACCTTCCATCGATCGACCCACAAGATATTACTTCCATCTTAAAACAAGTTTTTCCGTTAAAGTAAGCGACCGGGCGATCGCGAAATTCAACCTCAGCAGACAATGCCGGTAAATGTCACAAAAACCCGGTTAATTCACAATTATTAACAACCGCCCTAATTAACCCGCGCCGCCGCCCAAAAGAAACAGACTCAGGAGAGTTCCGCTATTCCAAAGACTGTGCAGAAGCATGGGGGCGAGGAGATTGCGCGATCGCGTGTACACAAACCCCAACACTGCGCCCAAAGTCGCCAAAGGCAGAATCTCAGAGACACTCAAGTGAGCCACCGCAAACAAGAAAGCCGAAGCTGCGATCGCCCCAGAAACAGGCAAATAGCGAGTCAGAGAAGGCAGTAGAAAGCCCCGAAACACGATTTCCTCAAAAACCGGAGCGGCGATCGCAGCAGTGCCGAAAAACACCGCCAGAGCCACGTTATCCCTACCTTCAAGGACGATCGGCAAAATCGGATTGCTGCCGCCTTGTCCCTGCCACAATTGCTGATTGATCAGCGACACCACAACCACCAAAGGCAAAGCCACAAAATAGCCGCCAAACCCCCACAAAAACCAATTTCCCCGCCAATCAATCCGAAACCAACCATCAGGTAAAGGCAAAAAAGACTTGACAGAAAAATACAGTACCGAAAGCCCCCCAGCCGACAGCAACAAATAAGTAGCAAAGATATAAAAAGCCTTTTCCCGCGGGTCAAAAGTAACAGGATTCAGTTTTAAAACAGCCAGAGAAACAGGCAGCAACAAATAGGGAATCAAGATTTGCCCGACAAAGAAAAACCCGACCACCAGCACCTGCCAAACAATCTCGCCATCCCAAGGCACATCCCAAGCCAAGCTAGAATTTCGCGCCAACAGCGGCCCAGAACTTGCCTTATCTAACTGCTGCCGCTGCAACAGCCACTGCACGATCAAACCAACCAGCAAAACCGTACCAATACAAAGTGCGATCGCCGGAACACCAACAACAACTGCCAACTTTTCTACAGCTTGCTCGGCCGTTACTTGCTCTGCAGCTTGCAGCGCCACCAGCTCCTTAGAACGTTCTTGCAGCTTGTAAAGTTGAGCTAGCGCGCGATAGCGAAACCAGCCATCCAAAGACTTTTGAATGCGCGGCTCTGCATCGGGCAAAAGTTGAGGCGGATTGCTCCAAATTCCCGTTAAAACCTGAGCAGTTGCCACGGAAGGATCGGCATCAATTTCATTTTTGTACCGCTCAACTACACTTTTCCAAGTTGGGAGCGCCTCCTCAGTTTTGCCGCTGGTAGCCTGCAAAATTCCCAATCGCAAGTCAAGTTCGTTTAGCAGCGCTGACTGTTGCTTAATTGACTCTGACAAAGCCTTATTTTGAGCAAAATTCAGAGTATTATCTTCAGACTTGGAGGCGATGGCAGACTGATTTTTTGTGAATTCTGCTTGAGTTGTTTCGAGAGTTTTTCGAGTCGAATCCCGCGCGTCTTTATACTGCGTCAAAGCTGTATTTAAAGGATCGGAACCGATAATATTGTTGCGCGCCGAACTTAAATTAGCACTCTGATTATTTTCTCCTTCCCACTCCGAGGCGTGCAGCAGCAAATTTGTCTGATAGAGTTCCAGCCGGCTTTGAATTTGCGGCTCATTCCAACTAGCAAGTAAAGATAAACCGACCAGGGCGATCGCGATCGCCGTTAAAATACCTAAAATTATCCGTTTCAGTGTCATTCCTGGTTTTCCGTCCCGCGCAAATCCGTGGCTAAGTCTTTCCGTTCTTTAATCATAGGTCGTTGCAGTCGAGAGTATCCCCCCAACTGGTAAAATTTCACTGGCTGATCTTTTTTACTTGCGTCGTACCCTTCGACTGGGTAAGGTACGCACCGGATTGGTCTACAGTTTGACGACTAAGCCTCGATCCCCCCTAGCCCCCCTTCAGAAGGGGGGGACAAGAGTCTGCTCAAAGTCCCCCTTATTAAGGGGGATGCGAGGGGGATCGAGACTACGGTAGAAACGAGATTTTTCAATGAGATCAGGCGTACACCAGCAGCCACGGACTCAGTAACAGGCTAAATCTAAAATCTAAAATCTAAAATCTAAAATCGAATGACCCGCATTATCTTAGTCCGTCACGGCAAAAGCACATACAATCAAGAACGCCGCATCCAAGGCCGCCTCGACAAATCAATTTTGACAGAAGCAGGCCGCGCCGGCGCAAAGCAAGTAGGCGACATCCTGAGCAGTATCACCTTTGATGCCGCCTATACAAGTCCCCTGCAACGAGCCAAAGAAACAGCCGAAATCATCCTGTCGCGCTTGACAAATCCGCCACAACTCCAACCAACCGATAAATTGATGGAAATCGATTTGCCATTGTGGGAAGGAATGCTGCGTCAAGAGGCGATCGACCAATTCCCCGAAGCATATCAGCAATGGCAACAACATCCAGACAAATTTTCCATGAAAATCCCTTCCCCCGAAGGAGAAATCGAACACTTTCCAGTATTGGCAATTTTTGCTAACGCCCGCAATTTTTGGCAAGAGCTGGTATCGCGCCACAGTTCTGGTACAATTCTAGTAGTAGGTCACAACGGAATTAACCGCGCCCTCATCGCTACAGCCTCAGAAATTGCCCCGAGTTACTACCAATCCATTCAACAGTCTAATTGCGGAATTAGCGTCATCAATTTTGGAACTTCTCCTGCAGCTAACGACGAGCAAACAGAGCCAAAACCAAAAATTGCAGTTCAATTAGAATCGCTAAATTTAACCGCCCATACCGGAGAAATCTTCCCGAAACCGAGGGACGGACACAGCGGCCCGCGCTTGTTGCTAGTACGTCACGGCGAAACAGACTGGAATAGAGCAGGTAAATTTCAAGGACAAATAGACGTACCGCTCAACGATAACGGCCGCGAACAAGCTCGGCAAGCCGCAGAATTTCTCAAAGATGTAAAATTAGATTTTGCCATCAGCAGTTCCATGCTGCGCCCGAAAGAAACTGCCGAAATTATTCTGAAATATCACGGCGATTTGCAACTGGAACTCCGCGACGAATTGCGCGAAATTAGCCACGGACTTTGGGAAGGAAAATTTGAATCAGAAATAGAAGCATCCTATCCGGGTTTGCTCGAAGAATGGAAAACATCTCCTGAAAACGTGCAAATGCCCGAAGGAGAAAATTTGGAGCAAGTTTGGAGTCGGGCGATCGCAGCGTGGCGAGAAATTGTAAAATCAGTTTCGGGTACAGGAATTGTAGTTGCTCACGATGCCGTCAACAAAGCCCTCCTCTGCCACCTATTCGGTCTAAAACCCGAACATTTCTGGAAATTCAAACAAGGAAACGGCGCGGTTAGCGTAATCGATTATCCCCACGGCCCCGACGGTTTGCCCGTATTGCAGGCGATGAATATCACAACTCATTTAAGCGGCGGCGTTTTCGATCAAACAGCAGCCGGAGCACTTTAATAGGTTTGTAGTGAGGACTTCAGTCCTCATGAAAATCAGAGGACTAAAGTCCTCACTACGAACAGGTTTGTAGTGAGGACTTCAGTCCTCATGAAAATCAGAGGACTAAAGTCCTCACTACGAACTTTATAACGGTTATGTTACGAGACATGAGATAAGTTCTGAAATGTTTAAACTTTTATGTTGGAATCTTAATTTATGACTCGCGAACTGCTACAAAATGTAAGGGTGCTAGATCCAGTTTCAAAGATCGATCGCACCGCTGATATTCTAATTACCGAAAATCAGATCGAAGCAATCCAAGAAAACATCACCGAAATTCCCGCCGACACCGAAGTCCGAAATTGCCGAGGACTAATTTTAGGGCCAGGATTAGCCGATATCTACAGTCATAGCGGAGAACCGGGTTTTGAGGAACGAGAAACCCTAGAATCCTTAATGCACGCAGCGGCGGCTGGCGGTTTTACGCGAGTGGCAATTTTACCCGATACCTCGCCGCCCGCGGACAATTTGGCCGGTTTAGCTTTGTTGCAGCAACACATCCGCAATTTGTCACCCGGGCTGCCCCGCTTGTATTTTTGGGGCGCTCTGACAGCGGGAGTTAAAGGGCAGCAGATGGCCGAGTTGGGGGAGCTGGCCTCCTCTCCGGTAGTGGGGTTTGCGGACGGTTTGCCGCTGTCTAATCCGGCTCTGGTGAGGCGTTTGCTTGAATATATCCAGCCTTTGAACAAGTCGGTGGCTTTGTGGCCGTGCGATCGCACTTTAGCCGGAAATGGCGCAGCGCGGGAAGGTGCAGTCTCCGTGCGCTTGGGTTTGCCGGGAATTCCCGCGAGTGCCGAAACATCCGCTTTGGCCGCAATCCTGGAGTTGGTGGCATCTGCGGGCACTCCGGTACACATCATGCGCGTCTCCACCGCCCGCAGCGTGGAATTGATTCGAGATGCTAAGGCGCGGAATTTGCCGGTGACGGCGAGTGTCACTTGGATGCACTTGCTGTTGAATGTCGGCGCAATTTCTGGAAACTCTCAAGATTCGGGCGGGAAAAACGCTCTAACGGCTTCGGTTCCTTACGATCCGAATTTACACCTCGAACCGCCGTTGGGCAATCGCAGCGACCAATTAGCCTTAATTCAAGCTGTGAAAGATGGGGTGATTGATGCGATCGCGATCGACCACAATCCGCGTACCTACGAAGAGAAAACCGTGGCTTTTGCTGATAGTCCCCCAGGGGCGATCGGCTTAGAATTAGCGCTACCTCTGTTATGGCACGGACTCGTAGAAACTGGTGAATTTTCCGCTTTAGAACTGTGGCGAGTGTTGAGTACAGGCCCCGCCGTTTGTCTCGGCCAAACCCCCGCTACGGTGGCACCGGGCGTCTCTGCTGAGCTGATTTTGTTCGACCCAGAAATGAGTTGGACGGTTGAGGGGCAGAGTCTGAAGTCGCGATCGGCAAACACACCTTGGTTGGGACAGCAAATAGCCGGAAAAGTTCTACAAACTTGGGTTTATTGACCGTTAGAAGGGAGAGGGGGAGAGTGGGAGAGTGGGAAAATTCCCAATTACCAATTACCCATTCCCAATTATATCATGTCCGGTTGATTACCATCACAAAAACAGTTTGATCGTTTGGACTTCAGTCCGCTTTATGCTGCGGACTGAAGTCCAAACGATCAAACCTTGCTTATTGGGGTCAATCGATCGGACATGATATTACCCATTACCATCAAAAAAAATCCGACTTACCCTCAGACAATATTGACTGCATTTCCTGAGAGCGTTTTAGGTAATTTTGCGCTACGCAATCTAGCGGATTTTTACGCACGCACTCAGCAAACAATTGTGCCGCTTCTTTATGTTTGCTCGCAGTGTAGTTCCACAAAGCTTCTAAAAATATATTAAAAGTTGCTAACTTCCCCTCCTTCACGAACGGCGGATCGGCATCAAATACTTCATGAATCGTCACCAACTCTGATTTGCCTTTAACTCTAACTCGACCAATATTTCTGATGGCATATTTCGGATATTCACTGACATTTAACTGTAAAAAAGTATTGTTAGTAATTAACATCGATACCCCGTAACTTTTGGTCATAGTTTCCACGCGGGAGGCTAAATTCACCGCATCGCTAATCACTGTACTGTCCATCCTCGTTGTTCCCCCAACTGTTCCCAGCATCAGGTTGCCCGTATTGATACCGATCCCAATTTTAATTGGTGCAAAGCCCTCATTAACGCGGTGTTTATTATAATCGTCGAGACGGTGCAGCATAGAAATTCCAGCATTCACAGCATCGCTGGCACTGTGACCGAACAAAGCCATAATTGCATCACCAATGTATTTATCAATAAAACCATTATTTTCAATAATAGTTGGCTCCATGCGGCTCAAATAAGAATTAATAAACTTGAAATTTTCCTGAGGAGTCATGCCCTCAGAAAGAGTCGTAAAATCCCGAATATCCGAAAACAAGACAGACATTTCTTTTTCCACGCTGTCGCCGAGTTTGATATCAACTAAGCTGTCACGGCCCAGCAGCGAGACAAATTCATTCGGCACAAACCGTCTCGCAGCATTGGTTAATTGTGATTGCAGTTCCAAGGCTAATTCTAACCTCTCATTCACTTTTCGGAGTTCGGCATTTTGTGCTGCTAGTTTTTTATCCTGACTGTAGCTGTGGACGGCTTCTGTCACCGTCAATTTTAAGTCTTCAGTTTGCCAAGGCTTGCCGATAAAGCGGTATAGTTTGGCGTGCTTAATTGCACTTCCCACAGCTTCAATAGTCGCCTGCCCTGTTAGCATCACCTTGAGAGTTTTCGGAGAGATTTCGTGAACCCGCCTTAACAATTCATCTCCTTTCATATCAGGCATCACGTAGTCCGAGATAATTAAGGGAATCTCTTCTCCATCGGCCATTAATTCAGCAACTAACTCTAGAGCATCCTCGCCTCCTTCCGCAATTTCAATTCGGTAAGTATTGCCTAAAGCGTCTTTTAATTCAGCTTTGAGGCTTTTGAGAACCGTGGTTTCGTCATCGACGCAAATAATCACTTGTTTGCTCATAGCGATAAAGCCGTTTTAATGGTTTCGATTAACTCTTCTTCCGACCAAGGTTTGTGCAAACAGCGGTGCAAGTCAGCTTCGTCAAAAGCTCTTTGAACAGCATCTTCATCTGCTTGACCAGTCAGCATCACTTTCACTATCTTTGGAAACTTTTTATGGACGCGAATGAGAAATTCATCTCCTTTCATTCCCGGCATCAACCAATCAGAAACAATCAAGATAATTGTTGTATCATCGTCATTAAATTCATCTATCAATTCTAAGGCCTCGGCTGGATTTTCTGCTAATTCATAAACGTAGGTATTGCCAAAGGCTGATTTTAGTTGAGTTTTGAGACTTTTCAAAACTACTTTTTCGTCGTCAACGCACAGAATTACCGGTTTAGACATATTTTTTGCTCAGAGCGATTGTTCGTTGTTGACTCTTGAATGTATCCCCTGATTTGTAGGGATCGCTGCCTGTAAAAACCCGCATAACGCAAGTTGCCGAAGCGATACGGGCAATGCTTGGCTACTTAGCTTATCCCGGATTGACGGGTATAGAAACGGTAAAAGTGGTTTTGCCAGGAACCGATGCAACTTCGATAGTCCCGCGATGTTTTTCAATGATTTTTCTGACAATATCGAGTCCTAAACCTGTGCCTTCACCCGGTGGCTTAGTTGTGAAGAAAGGCTCGAAGATTTGGGCAATAACTTCTTCAGGAATTCCCTTACCGCTATCGGTGACTGCGACTTTGACACGATTGCTTTCTTGAAAGACATCCAGAGTTAATGTGCCTTTATTGTCCATTGCTTGCAGGGCATTATGTATGAGATTTGTCCACACCTGATTTAGTTGATCGGGGTAGCAGAGTACAGGTTCAATTTGTTGGAAGTTTCGCAATACTTCTACCCCGTGTTTCAGGTTGTTTTGATAAAGGGTAAGTACGGTTTCTATGCCTTCAACTAAATCCGATTGAATCATCACTTCTGAAGAGTCATGCCGCGCATAATTTTTCAGGGCAAAGACGACTTTTGATGCTCGATCCGTTGCGGTATTAATTGTTTGGGTTCCGCGCTGGATTTCTGTGAGTTTGTAAGCCATGTCTAAGATCAAATCGCGCTCTGGTTTTTGCAGCAGAGACAAAAAGTCATCGGCTTCATAAATGCCCATGTCTACTAAGGTGTCGGCGATATCATCGGCTTCGTCAATGTTTTCATCTTCGAGTTGACCGACTAAAGTTCGCTTTAATTTCCTTTCTTCTTTGGCTGTCAACGTTATATCTTTTTGCAGCGATTGATTTAGTAACATGAAGAAAGTATCGGCTTCTTCGGGAGAAAACGATTGAAAAAGTGCAGGCAAGTTGGAGAGGGTTTGTCCCAAGAATTTGCTCATATTTCCGGCACTGGATCTTATCGCACCCAGCGGAGTATTTAGTTCGTGGGCGACTCCCGCCACTAATTGTCCTAAAGCAGCCATCTTTTCTGAATGAACTAACTCTTGTTGGGTGGTTTGTAGGTGGTCTAATGCTGTACTGAGTTCTTGCGTCCTTTCACTAACTTGAACTTCGAGATTGCGGTTGTATTCTGCTACTAATTTCTCAGATTCTTTGCGTTGGGTAATGTCTGCAAAAGCTGCGATCGCATAATTCACATTCCCCTTTTCATCATAAATTGGCGTTCCCCAAACTTCGATCGGAATAGTCCTGTTTTGCTGGTGAATTTCTATGTCGTCAGCGTTGACACTTGCCCCTCGAAAAGCACAAAGTATCGGGTCTTTTTCTTGAGGATAGATTTCCCCGCTATCGGCGAGATAAATTTGATATACCTCTCCAATTTCTGCGGATTTGATATCGTCAACTATACCTTTTCCAAGCAAGGATTGAGCCCGAGAATTAACGTAATAAGGTTTACCGCTGGGTTCTGCTACAAATATCCCGACCGGCACGGCTTCTAAAATTTGGTTGAGCCGACTTTTACTCTCGGATAATTCGGCGTTTAAATTTTGCATTTCCTCAAAAGAAAATTGCAGTTGTTCTGCCATACTTTTAAATGAGTTTGCAAGTTCGCCTACTTCATCATTGCGGTTTATTTCTACAGTTTTTCCCCACTTACCTTTGGTAATATTTTTTGCTGCTTCATTCAAATGTAAAATTGGCTTTGTTACCCATCTGGCTGTTAGTACGCCGACAATTATAGCTGCTGCAAAGGCTGCAATGCACAGCAAAACTGTAGTTTTGTTGTTGGCATTAATCTGTTCCAAGAAATCTGATTCTGGAATAATTACTACAATCAGCCAGTCCAAACCTTTATCATCTTTGAGGGGAGTAACTTGCATGAATTGTAGCTCGTCTTTAATGTTCAAGCTAAGCTGTTGGGTTTGCTGAATGTTGTTGAGGTTCCCAAAGTGTTCTTGCAGGTATTTAGTAGTGAGGCTGATGGCGGCGTTTTGGCTAGCCGTTGCCTGAATTCTTTCTGTATCTTCACCCTTGATTAGATATACCGGATCTTGAGTTGATGTCGTAATTAATTCGCCCGATCGCTCTATAATAAATGTCTGCCCAGATTTGCCAATTTTTAACTTCTGGAGGAACTCGTTAACTCGCGAAAACAGCAAATCAGTGCCGAAAATTGCCTGCAACTGTCCCGATTCGTCGTATAACGGTTGCGCCGCTGTAATTCCGAGTCCTTTGCTGGTAAAGTCGGCGTAAATTTTGCTCCAAGTTGCCGTTTGTGCTTCGCTTGCTGCTGTGTACCAGGGACGAATTCGCGGGTCAAATTTAGGTTTTACTTTAACTAAGTTAGTCGGTTCGCCCCGGTTGTTTGCAGCATAATAATTCATGTTGCCGTCTGTAAGTTCGCTGCGTTCTTGCAATAAAAAATTTCCCTCATTCGTGCGCCGCGCGGCAATAAAATCTCCGCCGGGAGTCGCAATATAGGTAACGCTTACTGTGTCAAAAGTTTGCAGTTGCTTCCAGAAGTGGCGCTGTATTCTGGGAGTGTCTTGCAAGTTGAGATCTCCGAGTTCAAAAGCATTGGCTTTGAATTGATTTAATTGGTGGGGAAATGTCATGTATGCTTGGACTCGTTCGGAGATGCGATCGCTAATTTCTTGCTGCAATTTGGTAGCAACTTCGTTAACAGCTTGCTGTCCGTTGCGAAATGACAAATAGCCCACAACTCCCACTGCTGCGAAGATTTGCAAGACGAAGGGAACTATCAGCACTGTTCGCAAAGGGAGGGAGCGAACTGCTTTTACCGCCTCTGAGCCACCAGATTTGGTTGGTTTTAAAACTTTGATGTTTGAGGGAGTAGTCATGCTTGGAAAAACTTGTTGCTTAGGAAATACTTTCTGGATTTAATTAGTTGCACCCAACAAGTTATGATTTGTTATTCCAGCACCCTGATTTTGAATTTAGCAGTGCTATAATACAGACCACGACTTTCCGCTGCATTATAGCAAATCCTGTGCAAACAGCGATCGCGCCATCTAATACTTCTTGATTGATTGTAGTGACAACTACTACTGTAGGTGGCCGACATCCACCTTAAAAATTTGGATGCCTACTCGCAAGCATCGCCAGACAGTATTTCCCTTTTCCTCAGTGCTGTCAAAAAAATGATGCTGTAAATCCGCAGGCAGTTCTCCTGGCGATCGCACCTACAAAAAATTTCACAAATCCTTGATATTTGCTATCAGGCTCGCAGTTTATTTGACAAAATGAATCAAAGGAAAACAACTGTAATTAATTTTACAACAAAATAGAGTGAATATCCGGATTTTTGGGAATTTGTTGCAGTTCCTGTCCTGGACGCAGAACTTCTAGATGTAGGGTGTCCCGTGCATCACCTTACTTGCCGCCATGAGTAGCGTGTAAAACCACTTTTTGGGCTGAGTCCTAAGTTGTTAAATTGTAGATGCGAGCTGAGCAGCAGCGTTGCCCCCGATCGCTCCCAGGAAAAATAAATATATCCTTGCCCCCCCCTAAAGCTACTTTTTTTTTGCGATAAAAACGGGAAAAACGTAATTATGTTAAAGGGAACTTGGGAGCGGATATCCAGATTTTGAGTGCAAAACAAACACTAAATATTCCGGATTTTTGACCTGAGATCTGAAATAAAGATATTCGTCTTTGGGAACACATACATTAGCAATTTGTCTTAATTGTTTAAGCCAATTGGCTTAAATTTGGCTTTTTCAGGTCGCTGACAGTAAAAAGGTGCGATCGCTCTGTGCAATCTAGCTCATACAAAATAAGATCGAGACTCGTGCGATGCGTGCAAGTGCGATCGCGAGACTCAATCAAAAAATTAGCGCCTCTCATGGTACAATCCTCTGTAATTGGCAATTTCACCTCGAAAAACACGCCTGCCCAGAAAACAACTCCCGCCGCCTTTTCGCCCCATACTTCGATCGATAGTCTCATCGCCAGAGACAATGTTTTGACCCACCAAGCCCAAAAAAAGGGGCAAATACATGACTGATGTTGTTCCTTCGTGGAATTCCCCACCGCAAAACCTCACATTAGACATCAACGAAATTCATGTTTGGCGGGTCTCTCTGGCTCAAACAGCGTCTTGCTTGCAGAGTTTACAACAGACTCTCTCTACCGACGAACAGACAAAAGCAGAGCGTTTCCACTTTCCAAAAGGTCGAGATCAATTTATCGTAAGTCGCGGCGCGCTGAGAGCAATTCTGAGTCGCTATCTGCACCTAAATCCCAGCCTTCTACGCTTTGAATACAACCCCTACGGCAAACCCTCACTCATCGTCCCCCAAGCTGGAGATACCCTGGGTTTCAATTTATCTCACTCTCACGAACTTGGAGTAATTGCAATTACCAAAAATCGAGATATTGGCATCGATATTGAACGCATCAATCCCAACTTTCCTTGTCTAGAAATTGCGGAAAAGTTTTTTTCACCATTAGAAAATACGGTGCTGCGTTCTCTCTCCGAATATCTCCAAAACCAAGCTTTTTTCACCTGCTGGACTCGGAAAGAAGCCTACATCAAAGCAGTCGGCAAAGGACTATCTATTCCCCTGAATCAGTTTGATGTCAGCCTCGCACCAGGAGAACCAGCAGCGCTGTTAAATGTTGAACAAAACCCCGAAGAAGCATCGAAATGGTCTTTAATTGAATTAATTCCAGGTTCAGATATGGTGGGCGCTGTTGCGGTGGCAGGAGATTGTATGAAACTTCATTATTGGGAGTGGACAGAGTAGTTTTGAAGTCCGGTTCGCAGTCAGGACTTTAGTCCTTCTTCAGGTTCGTAGTGAGGACTTTAGTCCTTCTAAAAAGGTTCGTAGTGAGGACTTTAGTCCTTCTAAAAAGGTTCGTAGTGAGGACTTTAGTCCTTCTTCACATTCAAAGAGAGGACTGAAGTCCGAACGATCAAACAGTTGTTTAGTGCAATACCTAAATGTTTGGCCAAGACTTGGACGTGAAGTGCGATCGCAAAGTAGTAATGCTTCCCCGGAATATTAATTAAGACTTGCGATCGCAGTTTGCTCACAGTCAGCCCCATAATTAATTCTTGCCTCATATTGTTTTCAGCCCAGATTTAATAATCTCAATTAATTCCGATTCCAACCAAGGCTTATACAAGCACGAATGAAGATTTGCTTCCTTTTTTACCCTCGCAATAGCAGCTTCATCAGCTTGACCTGTCAGCATTACTTTTACGATTTTCGGGAATTTTTGGTGGATGTGAATCAGCAGATCGTCCCCCTTCATCCCCGGCATTAACCAATCTGATACAATCACCAGAACTGGAGTATCATCTTCAGTAAGCTCCTCTAGCATTTCGAGAGCATCGAGGGCATTTTCGGCCAGTTCATAAGAATATTCAGTACCAAAAGCTGACTTGAGTTGCACTTTGAGACTCTCCAATACAGCGATTTCATCATCAACACATAAAATTACTGGTTTAGGCATTTTAACTTTAACAGGAAAAATTGTGATTTGGGAAGTGGGAATTGGGAGAAAGAGAAAGAAATAGCGATCCGTCGATCCGTAACACCTGTTTTAAAAAGGAATGCAACTGCATGCCCGCGATTCAAACCCTGATAGTCATCAGTCATTCCCAATCTAAAATCTAAAATCTAAAATGGTATGACTTCAGTTTCGTGCTACTAATTCCTCGGCAAATAAACTGTAAACGTGGTTTGTCCGGGAAGTGATTTTACTTCTATTTTACCTTGATGTTTGTCAATTATTTGCTTAACAATATGCAACCCTAAACCGCTGCCTTCCCCTAAAGATTTCGTAGTAAAAAAAGGCTCAAATATTTTCTGTTGAATGTCAAAAGGTATTCCTTTGCCTGTGTCAGTCATCGTAATCTTTATCTGCTCATCTTCCTCCATCGCATCAATAGTTAAAGTACCTTGATAGTCCATAGCGTGCAAAGCATTGTGGACGATATTTGTCCACACCTGATTGAGTTCGTCAGGATAGCAAAGTACAGGGGGTAGTTCTGGAAGGTTCAGCACTACATTCACTCGATTTTTGATTTGATTGTGATAGAGAGTCAACACCGTTTCGATGCCATCAGCTATCTTGGCTAAACTCCTCTCGCTCGACGGTTGACCTCCTGTGTATTCTTTGAGAGCAAATATTATTTTTGCCGCTCTATCTGCTGCTATTGCTATGGTTTGCATACCTCTTTGCATACCGGAAATTTTATAAGCACTGTCTAAGATATATAAACTATCAGGTCTTTTTAACAGTGGCAAAAAAGGCTCTATTTTGTCATAAATTCTCATGTCCACAATCGTATCAGCCAAATCCTCGGGTATTGCAACTTTTTCTGATTTAAATTGACTGATAAAAAGCCTTTTCACTTTGCGGTCTTCTTTGGCAGAGAAACTGGGTTTTTCTTGGAGCGACCTATTGATTAATGCTAAAAAACTTTCCGCTTCTTCTATAGATAAAGATTGAAACAGTGCTGGCAACTGCTGTAGAGATTGCTCTAAAAACTTAAAAATGTTTCCCGCCGAAGAGCGAATTGCTCCCAATGGAGTATTGATTTCGTGAGCAATTCCTGCAATTAATTGTCCCAAGGCTGCCATTTTTTCTGAATAAATTAGTTCGGTTTGAGTAGCTTTTAATTCTAGCAAAGTAGCATTCAATCTTTCATTAGTTTCCGCTAGCTCATCATTTTTTGATTGCAAATTCTTTTGCAGATTTTGTAAACTCAAGTGAGTTGCGACACGAGCCAAAACTTCTTCTACTTGAAAAGGTTTGGTAATGTAGTCTACTCCACCGACGCCAAAAGCTTTGATTTTATCCAGTACATCGCTCAAGGCACTGATGAAGATCACGGGTATGCCGCGAGTGCGATCGTCCGCTTTGAGCTTTTCGCAGACTTGATAGCCGTCCATCACCGGCATATTAATATCCAGCAAAATCAAATCCAAAGCAACGGTTTGGGCAATTGATATAGCTTGGTTTCCATCCCGTGCGGGTCTAACATTGTACCCTTGTTCTGTCAAAATGCCAGCGAGAAGGCGCAAATTAGCTGGAGTGTCGTCAACTACAAGAATATTCGCCGTTGGTGGGACTATTTGCTGGCTGCTCACGATCGCTTAAACTCTCTTGTGTTATTTTTTAGAGCTGTCAATTAAAATCACTATTTTACCGCAGTTGAACTGATTTGCCAAGATAGTCGCGACTTTCCCTCAACTGATACCAGTTCAAAAAAACAATGCCACTCTATGCGATATCCGAACCCTCATGCCAGTCATTACGAATCTCAAATCTCAAATCGAAAAATGGAAAATCCTATGAGACTGTTCTCTGAAGAGAGGACGCTAGGCACTAAACGCTCATCCACCCGGTGTATGACTGTATTTATTGTTGCTCAACCGAGGATTTTTGAAAGCAGCCTGGTTTCTCACTTATAGAACCCATTTGAGATCTTTGGGCGATAGCGTAGAATCAAGGCAGAGTAGGTGAATTTGAGTAAATTGAGGTGAGAAATGGGGTATTCAAGTGA
>NZ_JAEQCI010000112.1:0-47112 GCF_020738565.1 Microcoleus sp. PH2017_12_PCY_D_A
ATTCGAGTTCGGCGCTGGATTTTGAGTAATTGTCGGCGCTGGTGACAAATTCGAGTTCGGCGCTGGATTTTGAGTAATTGTCGGCGCTGGTGACAAATTTGATACTGGTACGCTGGGTTCAGTAATTGTCTGTCCAGGTGCAGGCGCAGGTGCGGGTGCGGGTGCGGGTGCGGGTGCGGGTGCGGGTGCTGGCGCGGGTGTCGGTGCGGGTGCTGGCGCGGGTACTGGTGCGGGTGTCGGTGCTGGTGCTGGTGCTGGTGCTGGTGTCGGTGCAGGTGCTGGCGCGGGTACTGGTGCGGGTGTCGGTGCTGGTGCAGGAGTTCGCCTGGGTGCTGGCGGAGGGTTGGGTGTCGGTGCTGGTGCGGGTGCTGGTGCTGGTGCTGGTGCTGGTGCTGGTGCTGGTGCGGGAGTCGGTGCAGGAGTCGGTGCAGGGGTTGGCGCCGGAGTTGGCGCCGGAGTCGGTGCGGGCGTCGGTGCAGGAGTCGGTGCAGGAGTCGGTGCAGGAGTCGGTGCAGGAGTCGGTGCAGGAGTCGGTGCAGGAGTCGGTGCAGGAGTCGGTGCAGGAGTCGGAGTCGGTGCAGGAGTCGGTGCCGGAGTCGGCGTCGGCGAGGTTGAAGAAGTTGTGATATTAATTTGCGTCGGCTGTACGATCTGAGTCTTTGAGCTGGGAAAACTTCCGGATGCAATAACATTTTCCTTCTTGTCGCTCCCAGTGGCAATGCTGCCAGCAGTACCGTTCAAGCTTTTATAGTTGGGCCCGACGCCGAAAATAGTGTTTGAGGCTTGACCACCGTGGCTAATGGTGATATCTCCACCATTTGCGCTACCAGTCGCGGCGGCGGCAATGCTACAAGCTTGCGCCAAGCAGGTAAAAGTGCCTGTAGCTCGGAAATAACGGCCGGCTGTAATGTTAATATTTCCTCCGGCTGTTCGCCCTTGGGTGTTGATACGGGTTACTTCAATGTCATTGCTGGCCTTGAGGGTGACTTGGCCGCCTTTTTTTTCTTCGGAGTTGGCGTCTATGAAGCCTGTTTGAATGCTGCTTGAGGCTGCAATACTAACGTCTCCGGCGTTGCTGGTTTTGTCACTTGAGCCTGCGTTGATATTGCCTGTTTCTACTTTTCCTGTACGGCTGGTGACGCTGATGTTGCCGCCTGCTGCGGTGGTGGAGTTGGAGTTGAGAGCTAGAGTGCTAATGTCGCTGCTGGCTTGCAGGACGATCGCACCTTGTGTACTCGTCAGGTTGCCGCTGGCTGCAAGGGTATTGGCTGCTTGAATTTCGATCGATCGAGCGCTGGCACCTTTGACTGCAACATCCCCCGCAGCTACTACTCGGTTGTTAGACGCTGTAAGTACCAATTGACCGCTTGCATTGACGCTGATTCCTGTAGCATTGGTTTGACCGATACCTGTCAGCAATTCGGGTAAGGATGCGGGCGCTGTTCCAGGGCTGCTTGTCGCTGACGACGGCTGGATGTCCAAACTCAGCAAACTGTCTGACTGGCTGACGCGCACTAAATTTGTCCCGGTGACTGACGCAACGGTAATTTTACCGCCTGGTGCCGAAAGATTGCCTGTGCTGACAACGGTGCCGCCGAGCAAAGTTAAGTTCTGCCCTGACTTGACTGCCAAGTCGGCTGTGTTGATAATTGCCCCAGCTCGATCGGCTCCAAAAGCAAAGGAATTGGGCGTGCCCGTCAGAGATGTGTAGGTGTTAGTACCGATCGCGTTAAACGAATTAGAACCAAATCCAATACCGGTAGCCGTGGTTGCTGTGAAAGAAGCCGGCACATTTAAGCTGGCACTGTTGCCAAATATGATGCCCGAGGGATTCATCAGAAACAAGTTAGCATTACCGCCGGTTAATTGAATTGAGCCGTTAATAATCGAAGGGCTACCGCCATTGATGCGGCCTAAAATGTTGCGAATGCTGGGATTTGAGATAAAGTTGGCTATCTGATTTGGTGACAAACCGAATTGTGTAAAACTGTGGAAGAGATTTTGTTTGTCGTTCGATAATTGTCCGCCTTCAATGTCGAAGCGAGTTTGCGGTGTAGGAGTTCCGCTTGGGGTGGGAGTGACTTTAGTGCCAGTTCCATCGTTCGCTGGCACAATTTGAGCTTCGGCTTTTGCTTGCAAAAAGTAAATATTTATCAAGACTATTTGCACATAAAGTGCCAGTTTGCCAATTCTTTTTCTTGACATTAATTTAGCCGGTATTTGAAGATTCTTGGGGTTTTTCATAGTTTTAAAGGGTTTAATTTTTAATAGGTCGCAACAATAACGTATAGCGGCTATCACAAAGATTCGCGGACGTTGTTGGGAAGAGAGCTCTCTTGGTTTAAGCGGTTATATAAGCTGTCAGTCATACCTCATTTTTTTGAGAAAGGCTATATCTTCTTTACACTCTCAATATAACTCGCAATACCTAGACTATACATCTGCCACATGATACACTCAAAAAAACGGCATTTTAGACCCACTCCGACGCCGATTAACCGATTTTTTTTTACTCTTATTAAGACTTTCAACGAAGGATGGGGTTAAAAATTAGGTTCTGCGTCCAAGAGCGATCGGGAAAATTTCTGGTCAAACATCTTTGCTTTCCTCGGTTCAAAAACAACAAAGCTATCTCCACGATAGCCTGTAACGAAAATTATGACAAGAAAAAGTATAGCCTTTCTCAAAAAGATGAGGTATGACTCATAGCTTATATAACCAGTTCCACTAAGAGGGCTGAAGCCCAACAACGTACCTCATCTTAAGGTTTGAAGGTTGGTGTGCGTCCAGGATTGTTCTTGCTTCTTCTTTCTTCCTTGGGCTGCAAGCTAAATTTTTAGAGTGTGCTGTAACCCGGTTTTTTTAATAAACCGGGTTTAGCGGTTTCTTGGTGTGAGGTTTGGTGATACAAAACAACTTAAATCCGGCTCACTTTTCCTCTCAAAATCAAATCCGCTATTGTCGTTTTCGAGCTGCTGCTTTTCAGTTTTAATCGATCGCCCTGTTGCTGTTTAAGGGGCTGTCACAGCGGATTTTTGGCAGGATTTAAGAGTTAATTGGGTGAAGTTTGGACGGTGGGCGAGGGACTGGGTGAATCAGGGCTCGGTGAAGGTGAACTCGGTGACGATGAACTCGGTGAAGGTGAACTCGGTGAAGATGGATTCGGTGAGGGCTTTGGTGAAGGAGTGGATTGGTCGGATTTTTTGAGACCGACAAAAGCGTCGTAGCGGGTGGTACGATCGCCAATGACGGCCGCTGTAATGCCGATCGACCGCGTGGCATCTATCCAGATTTTTTGATTGGGAGGAAACTCCGGCAAAGCGAGGTTTTTCGGGTTAAACGCACTCTCGGTGTCGATGAAGAAATTGCCGTTGTGAGGCTTAAGTTGCGATCGTACAGTTTTTTGGAATAATTCGCTGCTTAAAAGCGGGCTGTTCGGCGCCGGAACAATCGAGTCAACCACGGGAGCTCCTACTGTGATAAACACCACATCATTCATCCAACCGCGAGTTACAGCAATCCCTCCATAGGGTGATGTCCATTTAGTCGCAGGTTGCCCCCCCAGTTGAATTTCCTCAACTCTAAACCCTTTAGTTTTCATTGTTTCATCAAGCTGTTTCAGGGATTTGTTGGCGGCGCCACGGTTGTTTGTTTCCACCATAAATACAAATCCAGCAGCAAATTTATCTTTCGGATTCGGCGCGGGGGCTGGTATTAATGATAGAGAAAATTCTCCCGCCATCCAGTTGATGAAATCTTTATCTAAATCCTGGCCTGTAGTCGATTTTAAACCAGTACGCAAAACTTGGGGATTAATCGGGGCCAGCGGGTTAGCATCGGCTCCCAATACGTAGTCTTGCCACAAACGCTGCAAGTTCCCGCCGGATACCATCATGATTGTATTGTTGGGCAGGCGGTTAGCCATTTTGAGAGCGTTGTTTTCTACTGCTATACGAGTGGTAGAATCTGGTTTTAGCCAAGAGATTGATTTGAATCCAATGCCCTCTGCATCCAGCGTCGCTGTGGTGGCAAATCCTTGATTTTGTTGCAGTTTTTCCAGGTTTTCTACCGAAATTTCGCGGGATGAGTTGGCGGCTGTAAAGGCTGCTGCAACCGGCATATTCACGTAGATTTGACCGAAGGCACCGGCATCCTTAATTTGACCGATGGCGTCTCCATAGCCAGGAGTTTTTGCGAGGGATGGTTCGCCTTTGTAGGTGTCAATTATTCTGTCTGTGGCGGTGGAATCTGTGGTGACTGCTAAATAGTTTGTTCCGAGTACCGCGACTGAAAAATTGCGATCGGGTATACCTTGAGTTTCTGTAACTTGCACTCCTTTGTAATTGCGCTCAACCATTTTTCCTTGGTTGAGGGGTCTGGGTTTTGCTAATAATTCTTTGGCTTTAATCGGGTTGGAGATGGGCAGGATAATTGCCACTGACTGCTGAATTGGCTGAGGCGGTGGCGCGTTGGGCGCGGGCGGAGGGACTGGTATTGCTGTTTTGTTGCGGAGAAACGCCACCATTACCGTGTTACCAACCCAAGGTTGAATGTCTTGCTGATAGGCGTAACCGTTGCTAGTGAGGAGGCGATCGCGCAATTCGCTTAAAAACCTTTCAAACGAAGCTTTTGACTCCGGCGTACCAAATTCTCGCAGCCTATTCCACTGCGATTCATCGGTAGTGATGGATAGAGCCATCATCGCATCTTGGGGAACAACGACGGCTCCCGCTGGCAAATCTTTGGCGGGGCCTCGGGAAATGACGATCGAGTATGCGAGGATACCTAAACCGATCAGAAGTGTGGCGGCTCCGATCGTAAACAGCAGGGAAGATTTATCTTTCTTGAACATTATTCGTAAAGTTCTGGTACTCGCAATATCATAGATTATATTGGTTTGATCGTTCGGACTTTAGTCCTCCGATTTATGAGGACTAAAGTACGAACGATCAAACCTATTTTATTCAAGACTGCACTAACCTATTCCCAATTCCCAATGCCCAATGCCCTAATCTTAGTTTCTAGCCTTAAAGTCTTTAAAGATAGTTTGAAATGAGTACATCAGCCTGTGAACATCGTTTGTGGCCCTAGGAAAGATATTGTGTTCCCATTTTTTGCGCGCAGTAGTCAGTAATTTTGCCACTGGTTGCGAGTAACTATTAGAAATGAAATAGCTGCCACCTTCGTAGCGAATATCTGACGCCAATCCGATAAAAGCACCAGCCATTTCTAGTTGAAGTTCCGAGGTGCAGTGTTCAGATTTTACTGCTAAAATTACCTGCGAGTGCCGGGGTTCGCGGTTGAGCAAACGGCAGATATTCGCTTCTTTTTGGTACAGAATTAAAACGTTGCAGTTGTGCAGAACTCCGGCTCTACCTTGCACTTTGACTCCGAGATGAATTTCCAGCGCAGGTTTGTCGGGAAATTCCACCACAGCATGGGTGTATGGATGTGCTGTTCCGTGGATTTTTCCTGCCGTTTTTCTAAACGTTAAATATTTCGGTGTTTCGTCGTCTAAAACATTGTTATAATAGATGTTGCCGCCTTCGTTAGCAACTGCTTTCAGCAGGATGGTGAATAGGTAAGCATCAAAAATTCTAGCTTGTTCTGCCACTCCGTTGAAATCTGGATCGATCGCGCTTTTTAACTTGCTCTTAATTTCAGAATTGATGGCGTAGTTGCTCGGCCCGGAGGGCAGTTTTTCGAGTAATTGCTTGAGGGCGATCGCCTGTTTGTGGCGTGGGGCTGTTAAAGTGGACGTAAACTCGATGGTTTGGGCTGTTTCTGCGCCGGAATTCGCAAAGATAATTTTGGTACCGAGGGGAGAGGTTTCCGATTCTACTTTCAAGAAATAAGCAATCTCGTCTTCCATTTCCGAAGTGTTCACCGTCGCTTGTTCGACAGCAGCAATTAACAGCAAAAGTTGTTCTTTTGCGGTATAATCTTCTATCTTGAGGAGCGGTGTCTTTCGTTTGAGCGATCGCTCTTCAATTACTTTACCTATCTCTACAGTATTGGCGACTTGTTCAACTACCCAACCTAAATTAAACTCATTCAGAATGGCCGCCAGTTCTTGACACAGTTTGGCGTACTCTATCTCATCCATAATTGGTTCTGCGCTGCACACTATATCTAATTATACAACCAGATTTGATTTTTTGGTCAATGGCTGCGATCGACTGCGGGGATTGGCTGTGATGGCCGAGTGTCAGAGTGTCAGAGTATCCCTGCAGGGAAAATCTTCCTCTTCCCTGAATATCCATCCGTTACATCCGTTACATCCGTTACATCCGTTATAAAATCCGTTGCCGAACTTCCTTCTTCCTTCGATAGAGAGTAAGCTATTCTACGACATTGAGATCGATCGCACTATGGCAACTATCAACGACAACTACCTCAAACTCAAAGCCGGCTACCTGTTTCCCGAAATCGGGCGCAGAGTAAAAGCCTACGCAGATGCGAATCCCGGTGCACCCATCATCCGGCTGGGGATTGGCGACGTAACGGAACCCCTACCGGCTGCTTGTCGCGAGGCGATGGTGAAAGCGGTAGCAGACATGGGCTCGCGAGATACATTTAAAGGATACGGCCCGGAACAAGGTTATGAATGGCTGCGGCAAAAAATTGCCGATCACGATTTCCAATCGCGGGGATGCGAGATTGATGCTTCGGAAATCTTTATTTCCGACGGTTCTAAGTGCGACTGCGGCAATATTCTCGATATCTTTGGCAATAATAATACGATCGCAGTTACAGATCCAGTTTACCCCGTGTACGTAGACACCAACGTCATGGCCGGACATACGGGAGATGCGAACGAAAAAGGCGAGTACGAAGGTTTTGTGTACCTCCCAATATCCGCAGACAACAATTTTACCGCCCAAATTCCCACAGACAAGAAAGTCGATTTAATTTACCTGTGTTTCCCCAACAATCCGACGGGCGCAACCGCAACCAAGGAACACTTGCAAGCTTGGGTAAACTATGCTAAGGCGAACGGTTCGATTATTTTCTTCGATGCTGCCTACGAAGCCTATATTACCGATCCGAGTCTACCGCATTCCATCTACGAAATTGAAGGGGCGCGCGATTGTGCGATCGAATTTCGTTCATTTTCAAAGAATGCAGGTTTCACCGGTACTCGCTGCGCCTTAACAGTAGTACCGAAAACTTTAACCGGAAAAGCAGCCGACGGTTCCGATGTGGAAATTTGGAAACTGTGGAACCGCCGCCAAGCTACCAAGTTTAACGGAGTTTCTTACATCGTGCAGCGCGGTGCAGAGGCGGTTTATTCTGAGGAAGGCAAAGCAGAAATTAAGGCATTAATCAATTTTTACATGGAAAATGCTGCGATTATTCGCGAGAAATTGACAGCGGCGGGAATTCAGGTTTACGGTGGGGAAAATGCACCTTACGTGTGGGTAAAAACGCCGAATGGTTTGACGAGTTGGGAGTTTTTCGATAAGTTGCTGCAAACCGTGAATGTGGTGGGAACACCGGGTTCTGGTTTCGGTGCGGCGGGTGAAGGTTATTTCCGCATTTCCGCATTTAACAGTCGGGAGAATGTGGAGGAAGCAATGCGACGGATTGGGGAAGAGTTTAAGGTTTAGTATTATTTCTCGCTTAAACCGAAAGTCCGCCAGGGAATTAATTCCCTGGCTAATAGCGAAAGTCCTCTGAAAGAGGACTGAAGAACTCATTAGTCCTCTTTGAGAGGACTTTCGCTTTGAGGCAGGGGTTTAAACCCCTGCCGGACTTGGTGAGGATGAATAGGTGCTAAGGGCGATCGGGTTAAATTTCTGGAAACTTACCCAATTCACAAACTTTCAGTTATATTAAGACGTATTCAATTAGAAAGACCGGGTCATATGTTGTCAACACTCCTCGGATTATCAGCATTAGTTCTAGCTGCCGCCTTGACCTACACGCAACTGAAACTAGCCAAACATAAAAAGCTTTTACGTAAATACGATTCACTCTTTTCCAAAGAGGAGTTTGAAAAGCAATTAGATTCTAACATACATCTCAAACAAGGGGAACTCGACCAGCTTGCAAGCGAGCAAGAAAAACTCAATGCAAAAATTAGAAACCTCCAGCAAAAACTGAGTGAAGTTGAAGAATCAGAATCAGTTCAATCTTTCGGTTTTTATAAATCAAAGTATAACTTTGGCAGTTCTGAAGAATACAAGCGCCGACTTGAGGAAATTAGAAGACAACAAAGTAGAATGCTGAAAGATAAGACGGCGGCTATCTGTCATGTACCGTGGGAAGTAGAGGGAAGCAAGAAAAAAGGCAAAAAAATGACCGATGACTTTCTGACGCTGATACTGAGAGCATTTAATGGCGAGTGCGATGCTGCAATGCTTCAGGTTAAATATAACAATGCTATTAAATTAGAAACAAGGATCAACAAGGCTTTTGATACTTTGAATAAGCTATCAGAAACTAATCGCTGTGCAATCATGCCTACTTATCGCTCTCTCAAACTAGAAGAACTATATTTTACTCATGAGTTTCTGGAGAAAAAACAGGAGGAAGCTGAAGAACAGCGGAGAATCAGAGAGCAAATGCGCGAAGAAGAAAGAGAACGCCGGGAGATAGAAAAAGCGAGAAAAAATGCAGAACAAGAAGTAAAAATTCGCGAACAAGCTTTAGAAAAAGCTCGCCGAGAGATCGAACAAGCTACAGGCAAACAGAGAGAACAATTAGAACTTAAGTTGCAACAGATGAATCTACAACTTGAAGAGGCTCTTGCCCAGCAAAGAAATGCAATTTCTCGCGCTCAGATGACAAAATCAGGATATGTTTACATTATTTCAAATATTGGTTCTTTTGGAGATAATGTTTATAAAATTGGGATGACGCGAAGAATCGATCCCGAAGATCGCATTAAAGAACTAAGTGGAGCATCTGTGCCATTTCCCTTTGATATTCATGCAATGATTTTTTCGGAAAACGTTCCAGAAACTGAGAATTTATTGCATCAATATTTTCGAGATAAAAGCGTCAACAAAGTTAACGAGCGTAAGGAGTTTTTTAAGGTAACATTAGATGAAATCAGTTCGGCAGTTGAAAAGATTGCAGCAGAAACTCAAACTGTAAAAAAAGCTGAAATTAAATTTACCAAGGTTGCGGAAGCAGAACAGTATCGCAAAACGCTAGCTATAGAATCAGGTGAAACTCAACCTCCTGATTCTAATTATACACCGACGTGGGATGAGGGGGAGGAAGAATCTGAGGCAGATGAATAAGCGATTAAAAGGCTATGAACTTCACACAAGAAGACAAACTATCCGAAAACCAAAGCGCCTGACTCGATCGTCTGAATTCCAGTTGTAACGATACGCCGATCGACATTCTGTGGGAGCATTTAACCAAGATCCGCCTCGCAACACCCGGGAATTATTGTTATTGTCAGTCAACCACGCACTTCCATCTGTGGGTGCTTCGTGATAGTTTTCATGCCAGTAATCTAAGCACCACTCCCAAACGTTGCCGTGCATATCAAATAGTCCAAAAGCATTGGCAAATGAAAAAGTTTTGACAGGATTTGTTTGCTTTCGATAGCTTCCTTTCGCTTTTGGCCCAGACTTATAGCTGTAATTGCAGTCATAGTTTGCCACATCGGGGGTAATAGTTTCTCCAAAATGAAAAGGGGTTGTAGTTCCAGCGCGACAGGCGTATTCCCATTCTGCTTCGGTTGGTAGACGGTACTTGCTTCCTGTTTTTTGGGAAAGCCGATCGCAAAATTCAACAGCATCATACCAAGAAACTTGTTCCACAGGGCGATCTGCACCTTTGAAGTGAGACGGTTCGAGTTCAATATCTCGATTCACTTTGGGGAAAGCAGCAACCGCTTTCCACTGTGCCTGGGTAATAGGGTATTTACCTATTAGAAAAGGTTGGATGGTTACTGAATGTTGAGGCTTTTCGTTGTTCATTCCTCCTGATTCAGTTTCTGAGGAACCCATGAGAAAAGTACCGCCCGGTATTAAAACAATTTCTAATACAATGTCACCAAGTTTATCGATTCGGTGTTCTGCTATTTGGGGATGACGCTCTATTGTTTGTCCTTTGAAATTTACCGAGATTACCTCAAACTCAAAAGTGTGGATATTGGCAGGAGTATATGAATTTTCAGAGGATGTAATTTGTTGGTTATTGGAGATTGATGGAACAGCAGCAAGATTATCTACAATAGCTTCTGGCGTTAGGTCTAGAGCTTGGCAAATAATTTTCAATGTTTCACGATCGATTAACTCTTGTTTCAAGAATCGAGAAATTGTTAATTGAGTCAGCCAGCAATTTTGAGCCAGTCCCTTTTGGCTCAATCTTTTTTGTTTCAAAGCCATTCTAGCTACTTCTACTCCTGTTGCAGATGCACGTACTCCCCTGAATTTATTACTGGCTATAACAGGTATTGCTGATGAATTGGCCGTCTCTTCAAGGTTGAAATTAGGAATTGTTTGTTGTATTTTACTGCTAGGAACAGGAGAGGAGAGAGTAACTGACGATCGCGCCGACTTGACAGATTGTTGTACCTCGGCTGGTAAGGATGTTCTGCTGCCGGAATTGGAACTATTGCGCGATCGCACAGATGGTGAAACTGAATGCGCTGCCTTCATTTGACCAATCTTTTGAAAAGCCTCAAGCGCCTCAATATCTAGACCTTTTGCAGCCGCATTCACTCGAATCCACAACTGTTCGGCAGCATCCAAATCCGAATTCGCGAGCGATCGATAAGCGTTCATTTTGAGTATGTTGATATCGTCCTGCATTCCGCGCTGCGTTCCGCGATCGGGCATCAGGATAAAGTAGCGCTTATCAGCGGGATCTACAGCAGTACGGGGATGTTGTTCGGGGTACTTGCCATACTTTTTGCACAGTTCCGGAACGCGGTGGCGCAGGTGTAAATCGAGCCTTTCTACAGTGGCACAATTGAGTTCTCCGCGCATTCGCAACCCTTCTAAAAGTGCGTAGGTAAAAGCTCCATGTTGCAGTTGGTCAATCTCCCATGATTTTTGTGTCGGACTGCATGAAGAAATGACGATCGCACCCTGCTGTGCCTCACCACCAATTCCAGCAGCACCGCGACTGACCTGTGTGCGACAAGCATCGAGAATTAGAATTACATTGTCTGCACCCGATCGACTCAGCCGCTCTCGCACGTAGTTTACCGGAATTGCTGTCCGCTGGAGCGATCTAGGATTGGCATCCTGCGGCATCAAATAATCCTGGTTGGCGTGTTGCTCCCCGTGTCCTGCAAAAAAAAACCAACAGTTGTCCCCAGCAGACAGAAACGGTTTAGTTTCAAAGCGATCGTGCAAGAAAGAAATTAGGTTGCCATAAGTTGGCTGAGTAGGAATTTTATTCCCCTTCCATTGAAAGTCCGCCGAATCATCTGAAAAAAAACAGACTTCATCAAAATTTGCCTCGCGCCGAAAGAAATCTTGCACGGATTCGGCATCCTGCTTGGCATACTTCAGAGATGTGAAGTTGTTGGGGTTGTAGTTGTTTATCCCAATAACGATCGCCCAATTTTTTGACATCTCACAGTGCTGCTTTAATGATTTTTTTCTGTTTTGAACTTCAGCGTAATCGCACCCTTTCCACCCACTTTACCACCGCTGCCCAGCAAGCTCAATTGCCCTTCGCCATTAACTTCTACCGATAGTTCAATTTCATCTAATTCCATTCCCGGCAAATCTCCCGCTGTCTGCTTAGCACCGCTAAATACGCGCCCAATCAGTTGCAGGAACTCAGTTACCCCTGCTTCTAGTTTGTCCACTTTCACGGGAACAGCCCGTCTGCTAGAATTCTCACTTTGTTCCACTTCGTCATCAAATGGGTTCCTCCGTCGTCCATCTCTACTGCCAGACGGAACGGGTATCAAAGGCTCGCTATCTGTCACAACCCATATCACATCGTCGTCTATCATAGCTGTTTAAAACTCTCTAGTTGTTAGATTATCTCATTCTATTAGATTCTATCCATCAGCATCGCTGGGAAAGCCAAATTGGTCTGGTAATTCATCGGAAGTAATTTGCAAAATCTCTAGCAACTTCTTGTATTGTACAGGCGTTAGCTTCGGTACGGATCGCCCCGATTCCCAGTTCCTTACCGTCGCTTCCGTAACTCCAAGTGCTTCTGCTAGCTGCTTTTGAGTCAGAAACCGCTGAGTTCTCAATCGCATTAAGGGCGATCGATCGGCTCTTTCTGAGATTCCCATAGGCTATTTGTTACTTTATGTTAAATAAATTTACTATTTGCTTAAAGCTATTGACTATAACCGTTAATTGTTTTACGCTAAGGCAATAAAGAATAGACAGCACCAGAACCACAACTTGTGCTGTAGGGGAATTGTTGTCTTTTCTTCAATCTGTTATTGTACGCGGTTTTACCGTTACAAAGCATCTAACCTGTCCAAAATTGTTTGTCAAAACTATGCTGCAAGATTCCGCATCGAATCAAGTATCGCCCCAAGTTTCAACCAACCAAAGCTTTGAGGCCGATAATCGCGAATCCATCCGTCACATCATCATCGGTTCGCCGCTGGGAGTACGGCGCACTATCTATCAACTCCACGCATTGCGCTACGCGGAGGTTGCTCTTTGGACGCATCCGTTAGCGCAGCCCTCGGAGAGGATCGCAATTCCCGACAATCGCATCGTCATTACACCCGAACAGGGAGAAATCATGAGCTTGTTGGTCAAGTTAATTCGGTTGGATTGAAGTGTCAAATGTGCGATCGACCTTTATTCCTGTAGGGGCGGGTTCGCTTAGATATATAATGAAAACGATCGATCCAGTAAACCCGCCCCGACCGAGATATTAAGCGAGATCGATCGGATTGCATAAATCCTGACAAACTTAACAACTAGCTTTCTATTCAGCTTATGATTGCGATCGCTCCCATCCTCAAACCTGTTAGCCAAATCGAGCTGGCTCCCGGCAGTGTCGTAACTATTCCCCATATAAGTTGGCTGGAATTCGAGTCGATTTTGGAGGAATTGGGAGAAAAGCGATCGGCACGAGTTGCTTACAGCAAAGAAACTCTACAAATCATGGTTCCTTTACCCGAACACGAAAGGCCGAAAGATTTAATTTCCGATATTGTCAAAATTTTACTCAAGTCGGCGGGCAGAAGATACCAACCCTTTGGTTCAACTACTTTCAAGCGGGAAGGTGCAGCAGGAGTTGAACCTGATGCTTGCTTTTACATTCTGAATTATCAGCGGATGATTGGCCGCCGCCGACTGCAACCCGACGATCCGCCGCCGGATTTAGCCATTGAAACCGATGTTACTTCCAAAACTACGATCGATGCCTATAAAATTATTGGAGTTCCAGAAGTCTGGGTTTACGATAGCGGAAGGCTTCGCATCTATTTGCTGCAACAAGATGGAGAGTATTTGGAATCCGATATTAGTCCGAATTTTCCGGGAATTGCGATCGCACAACTGATCCCTACTACCGTGGAACGTGCTTGGCAGGTGGGAAATCTCCAAGCGCTAGAAGAATTTGAAAGTGCGATCGCCATTCAGAGAGAGTAGGTGCGCCGGAATGCCAAACTTTAATTATTTTGCGATCGCTTAAACTCTGACGCACCCTACTAATTACTTGATTATTTCTTAGTCCGCGCACCATCCGGACATTGTTTGTATAGCAGCGGTTTCAACCGCCGTTTGTTTTCCTAATCATCTAACTGATTGCAACCAATTTGTCAACCCCCAAAGGTCGATAAATTGTATCCCTTTGCTGATAACTCCGCCCCAAAGAACTAATCGCATTCTGCAAATCTTCCACAGACTGACAACTGCCGCCAACCGCACCGGCCATCGTAGTAATGTGTTCCTCCATCAAAGTGCCCCCGATGTCGTTGCAGCCCCATTTCAGAGCCTCTGTAGCCCCTGCTAAACCCAATTTTACCCAACTCGGCTGGTGATTGCTAATCCAATTTCCTAAGAAGATTCTCGATACGGCGGTGAGCAAAAGTGTATCTGCTAAAATGGGTTGGTCGCGGCCGACTCGACTGCGTAAAGGAGCCGGTGCATCCTTGCCGACAAAAGGTAATAAAATAAATTCTGTGATGCGTGCTGGATAGTTGTTGTTAATGGCTGTTTGTTGGAGCGATCGCACTTTTTCTAAATGCAAAACCTGCTGAGAGGCAGTCTCAATATGTCCGCAAAGCATCGTGCTAGTTGTCGGCAAACCCAGACGGTGAGCAGTTCCCACAATTTCCAGCCAAGTTGCAGCATCGAGTTTTTCCGGGCAAATTATCCGTCGCACCGCATCGTCGAGAACCTCCGCTGCGGTACCGGGCATCGAACCGACTCCCGCATCCCGCAAAGCCGAAATTACATAGCTAAAACTAAGATCGTCTTGTCTGGCTATAAATTCTATTTCTTGGGGTGAAAAAGCGTGCAAGTGCAACTGCGGAAACTTATCCTTAATCGTTTTCACCAATTGCAGATAATAAGGCAAAGATCCGCCATTCAGCTTAGCTTGAAGATTTAAGCCGCCCTGCATACAAATTTCCGTCGCACCCCCCTCGACAGCATCAGTTGCCTTTTTTAGAATTTGGGCTGTATCTAACCAAAAAGCGCCCTCATGTCCGTGGTCGCGGCGGAACGCACAGAAACTGCAATGCTGCTCGCAAATGTTGGTAAAGTTAATATTACGATTTATAACATAGGTGACTGTATCCCCTGATTGTCGGCGGCGCAGCAAGTCAGCGGTTGTTTGAATAGAAGCTCGCGCGTCAGGATCTCTTTGCTGCAAAAGTACCAAGGCCTCAGCGCTAGAGATGTTATGACCTTGTAAAGCTCGATCGAGAATTGCATCCACAGTTTTTTTGTTAGCTCAGCTACAGAATTACTGCCTATAATTAAGGCGTTTTTATATCTTAACAAATCAACTAGACAGGAACGATAATGTAAAATCTCAAGTCCTACAAACCATCCTTTACTTTACGGCAACTAAAATTATGAGCGTCAACCAAGCAAATCACCTGTTACCAGTGCCGTCTGGGCCTTTGCAAATTCCTGCTGTAGGGGCTTCTGGTTCAACTTTTACAGAGGCAGATACACCGCCAATTTATTTTTCCTTGGTGATTCCCACCTACAACGAGTGCAAGAATGTCAAAAGTATTGTGGAACAATTGAGCAAATTGCTCGATGGCAGCATTCCCGGCAACTACGAATTAATTGTAGTCGATGACAACAGTCCCGATCGCACCTGGGAAGTTGCCCTGTCCCTCACAGCCGAATATCCGCAATTGTGGGTGATGCGCCGGGAAGACGAGCGGGGACTTTCCACAGCGGTAATTCGCGGGTGGCAGGCCGCTCGGGGCGAGGTTTTGGGTGTCATCGATGCCGACTTGCAGCATCCCCCGGAGACGCTGTTGCAGCTTTTAGCAGAAATTCAGCGAGGAGCCGATTTGGCCGCTGCGAGCCGGCACGTTGCTGAGGGCGGGGTGAGCGACTGGAGCGTTATCAGGAGATTTTTGTCGCGGGGAGCTCAAACTGTCGGATTGATTGTACTGCCGGGAGTGGTGGGCCGAGTTTCCGATCCGATGAGCGGCTATTTTATGGTGCGCCGCAGTTGCATTGTCGGCCAAACCATGAATCCTGCGGGTTACAAAATCTTGATTGAAGTGCTCGGCAGGGGCAATATCCGCTGGATTGGAGAAGTTGGTTATGTATTTCAGGAGCGGCAAGAAGGCGAGAGCAAAGTTACATCGAAACAGTATATTGAGTATTTGCGCCATTTGTTCATATTGCGGTTTGCCCGCTGGCCTGTGGGTAAGTTTCTGCGCTTTGGTATCGTGGGTTTCAGCGGCGTGTTTGTGAATATGGCGGTTTTGTACGTGCTGCGGAACAGCCTCCATTTGGAGCTGACTCGCAGTCTAATCGTTGCTGCTGAATTGGCAATTATCAGTAACTTTTTGTGGAATGATTTGTGGACTTTTGGGGATATTTCTAAGCGGCAGCCGGGAAATCGCCAGCGCTTCAAACGGCTGTTGAAATTTAATACAATTTGCTTGATGGGTTTGATTTTGAATGTGCTGCTGGTTAATCTGATGTTTAATGTTTTTGAGATGAATGAATATTTGGCTAATTTAATTGCGATCGTCGCTGTGACTCTGTGGAATTTCTGGATCAACATGAAGCTGAGCTGGCGGGTGACGGAAGTTGACAGTTGACAGTTGACAGTTGACGGTTGATAGATGAAGTGCGAGATTTTTAGACAGTTGACAATTGACCGCAGACAGGAAGGCTTTTAAACATTTGATAGTTGACTGTTGAGAACTATCAACTATCAACCCTCAATTATCAACTATAATGACTCTTCTTCCCTCTGCCTTGGAATGAATGAATTAATGATTAAATACAGACAACTGTTGCTAATATTGCTGTGGACGGCGATCGCCCTGATGCTGCGTTTTGCCAATTTGGACTCGAAACCGCTGTGGACAGACGAGTTTTCGACTCTAGTGTTTAGTTTGGGGAACAGTTTTCGCGGGGTGCCGATCGATCGCCCGATCGCACTTTCCACCCTACTACAACCGCTGCAATGGAGTCCGGATGCTGGCATTGCAGATGTCCTCAAGCATTTGCTGCTAGAAAGCAACCATCCGCCCGTGTATTTTATGGTAGCCCACTGGTGGATGCGGCTGTTTGCGCCGACGGAGGATAGTTTAGTGTGGATTGGGCGATCGCTCCCGGCATTATTAGGAGTGATTTCAGTTCCCGCCATCTACTTTTTAGGCAAATTTGCCTTCAATTCTCGTTTAGTCGGTCAATGTGCGGCTGCGATGATGGCAGTTTCTCCCTACGGCATTTATCTCGCTCAAGAAGCCCGCCATTATACGTTAGGAATCTTATTAGTTATTGCCTCTCTTTTTTGCTTGACAGTAGCTGCAAAAAAGCTGCAAGAGCGCGCTCCGTTGCCTATATGGACGGTGCTATTTTGGATTATTGTTAACTGTTTGGGAATTGCGATTCACTACTTTTTTGCCTTGACTTTGTGTGCCGAAGCCATAGCATTAATTGCTGTAATCTGGCAGCAGTTTCATGGAAAATTGGCGCTTTCAGACAGTCAGCAGCCGAATATTTGGCAATTTCAAATCCTGTGGCGGCTTTTCGCAGTAGCCCTGGGGACTTTAGCTGGCGGTTTAGTTTGGCTACCGATATTTTTGTCGAATAAATACGGTAGCGAGCTCACGAATTGGATTGTCAGCGGCGATCGCACGTTTGTAGATTGGATAGCGCCGATTTTCCAAGCTTTGGCGGGATGGATCGCTGTGATATCGCTGCTTCCGGTGGAATCGTCAAATCTGGCCGTGGTGGTTGGATCTGCGATCGGCATGACAATATATTTCATTTGGGCCCTTCCCCTGCTGCAAAACGCTCTCAAAACTTCCTTAAAAACAACAGAAACTCGTTTAGCTACTGTTATTTTCGGCGGATTTGTGCTAGGAGCAATTTTCCTATTTTTCAGCTTTGCATACATTCTAGGAATTGACCTAACTCGCGGCCCTCGATACAATTTTGTCTACTTTCCGGGAGTGATATTGCTGTTAGGAGCAACCTTAGCATTTATTTATGACACACCTACGGTCAAAACTCGATGGTTTAATTTACCTGCTGTTGAAATTGCTGGCAAAAAAGCAGTTATGCTAATTTTAGCAATGGGTTTTGTCAGCGGTGTAACAGTAAATTCCAATCTCGGCTATCGCAAATATTACAAACCAGACCTTTTAATTCCGATTATCCGCGAAGTCTCGAAAAATCCCGTGTTAATTGCTACTACTCAAAAGACTCATGTAGAAATAGGAGAGTTGATGGGGATAGGATTGGAATGGGAAAGAAGTTCGGCAACGAATTTTGTAGCGGATGTAGCGGATGTTAGGAAGAAGGGTTCGGCAACGGATTTTGTAGCGGATGTAACGGATGTAACGGATGTAGCGGATGTTAGGAAGAAGCAAGAAGTTAAAGCCTTTGATTCTCCACAGTTTCTTTTAGTTAAGCAGAGGAGGGAATCGCCGGAAATTGTGGCGGGGATAGTTGACAAGACACTCAGTCAATTGGAACGTCCCCTAGATTTGTGGCTGGTGAATTTTCGCGCACCTGTCAATTTAGCAGCACAAAAGTGTCAGCTTGAATCTCGCGATTTACCTCGAGTGGACGGGTATGAATATCAAGTTTATCATTGTTCTAGTTAAGCATAAACCGGAATTTTCGCGAACTGTTAGTTCGTTCGTAGTGCGGACTTCAGTCCGCTCTTAAGCCGTTCGTTCGTAGTGCGGACTTCAGTCCGCTCTTAAGCCGTTCGTTCGTAGTGCGGACTTCACCTTTTTATTATAGTAATCAACCAGACATGATATAATTCGTAAAAACAGGGGCAACTGCGGGAAATTGCCCCTATAAAAGCGAGAACTAGACCGTCCCTAAGAGTCAGCGGCAAAATATTTAACTAAAACGCTCATCACCTCACCGGAATTTTGAGTCGGGACAAGGGGACTCCAGTCAGAAACGCAGGCAAAATTATTGCAGTGCAAAGAATGAATGACGCGGGAAACAATAGGACGAGAACTGATCAGAAAGATTTTCAAGAGTTCTCGATTAACTGAAGTTGGCAAGTTTTGCTCTTTAGCAGGGGACTGAATGAGTTCGGTAGTTGGATTTTCGGCGCCAATCTCGAAAGCAAGTATTAATTCGCTATTGGGTAGCAGTTGTCGGATGACTTTCAGGGAAGATTCTGCTTCGCTGCGGCTGCGAAATTGTCCGATGGGTAAGCGCCCAAAGTTGGGCAGCAGTCGGTAAATAATCCAGGAATTCGTAGTTTCTGGGGTGTTCATGGCTGTATTCTAAATTGGGTATGTTTGCCCATAGGAAAGTGACAGAATTGCACGCGAGTGCGAGCGCGATAGAGGATCGAGCTATTGCAATAAATCTGCGTCCTAATTCATGATTTTTTTATCGATCCGCCGCAGAACGAGCGGAAACAATATCCTGTTGGCAATGACGTTATGTTACATCGAAAATTAACTTTGAGATTGAGTTTTTACATAATGTAATTTTATTAAGTAAAGGTTCAAAATAAGCGCTTAAAATAGGCGCTTAAAATAGGCGAATTAAAAGCTGAAACAATCACAAATAAACGTTAGAAAATGCAAGAGGCTAACAATTTAGGTCAAAAATAATTCAAGTTTTCGCACCCATACACGGCAAATGAGGGATTTTTGCCGTTTGGTGGGGGTATCTTTTGATGAGTTGCCGGATTATCTCAGTCGGCGGATAGATGAGGAGAAGTCATAGGAGGTCGATCGGGCGATCGCGCTTTCGCTTAAAATAAGTGCATTAGCCAAGCTTGCGGCAGGAATCGAGCTTTTTTATTTCCCCCTACCCTAAGTCGGACGATGACACAGTAGAGAGAAAAAGGGCGATCGGTTTCCCTAAAACAGTAAGCTACAATCATAAAATCAGGCTAAAGATTGACCGTGAAGCCAAATTATATCCAGCAAAGTCTGAACATCTACAACCTTGCCGAGCCTGAGTATGAACGGTGTTATTATAATGAGGATACAGGCGGGTTCGTACTCATCCATCAAAACCATAATACCAATGATTCTGAGCGGTTTATCGCTGAAGTTTTGGCGAGACTTGGGCGACGAGTGAAGTTATTGAGCGAGCAAGCTTCACCAGGCATCAGAACACCTGATGCTGAAATTGATGGGGAAATCTGGGAGTTTAAAGAGCTGAGTCCAGAAGCAGTCAGTATCAAAAATACAGTTCAAAGAGGCGTAGCTGTCGCTAAAAAACGCGCTCGCAATGTAGCTTATCATATAAATACTGAGGTTGATATTGCAGATATCAATAAAGGAATTACCAGAGCGATGGTTTGGGATACTGAAAGGCTGTTGCAAAAAATCGCACTGATTTTTAATGATGGTAAAGTTCAAGAGTTAACTAGGGAGGAATTGGACAATGGAGAATCTTTTCAATAGTTTTAAGGCAAGAATCGAGCTGGGCATCAAAAATAATATTCCTGTTGAAGCTAGGTTAATTGTGCTTGGGGAACTTATTTATGCAGCGGAACGGAAAGATTTGACCCCGAAGCAAGCACGAGAATTAGAAGCTTTGCTGAGGTTGTCGGAGATTTTGAAAAATTATCAGGCTATTCGAGAACAAGCAATTTTTGGTGAGTTACTGGTTTGAATTGTGACAAGTATCAAGAGCAACTCATTGTCGATCGCACTTGCGCTTAGCCAAAATGCTAAAATTATATCGATCGAACATTCCCACATAAAAATATGACTTTCGAGGCAGTTTTCAGTCTTGTTAAGCAGTTGTCTCTCTCGGAAAAGCTACGGTTGATTAAGTGGATGGTTCCTGAGATAGAACGAGAATTAGTTGTTGTTCGCCCTACTCCCCGCAAATCGTTGTGGGGTTTATGTGCTGACTTGGGAACTGCACCATCTGCGGCTGATATAGATGAAGTTCGCACGGAAGAATGGGCGAATTTTCCAAGGGAGGATTTCTAATGCTGTGTGGTGTAGCTGATACTGATTAGTAAAGCCAAAGTTTTTATACAGTAGGCTGAATCTGGTTGAGGAAAAGATTGCGGACAGTCCGATTAACAAAACTGAGGTAATCGTCGATTTCTTCGTAAAGATTGAGTTCTTGTTCTTCGTCAGGATTGAGGGGTAAAGTTTGTTGTTTTTCTAACAGTTCTGCTATGCGATTTTTGACGGTTGTGGAGGCTCTAAACATGGGTATGCCTTCCACTAATTCAATGCGGACAGATCCTTCTATGGGTAGAGTATCGCGCAGGTTTTCCAGTTGTGGCAGGATTAGCATAGTTGTGGATTTTATGGGTTTCCCTCTTGATTATATCAATACCCAAGAAACCGGGTTTTTTACCTAATCTACGATGCTCCAACGAAAGATTTTCGTAAAAAAACCCGGTTTCTGACCGCCTGTGCGTCCATTTCAATCCTGTCTGACACTATCGGGCACGCTCACCGCCGAAATACCCGATATCGCCCTTAAATTCTGACACCGAATCAACCCATTAAAATCCAAACTGCGCCCTTCAATTTGCGCCACAGATTCAATAGCAGACAGCAGATGTCCGGCCGCCTCCGCTTCGCTGTAACCGCGCCTGAGAGCGACTCTAATCGCCGTTTCGTCTGCATCTAATTCTACTTGCGAACTGCGGTTGTCGCGCCAAATTCGAGTCATCGCCAGTCCAGTTAAACCACCGGCGATCGCAATTCCGATCGCATCTCCCTGCAACAACTCTACAACAGTGCCGAGAATACCCGCCACAGCCGCACCTTGATAAATATCCGGCTTAAACCACTTAAAATTACCCAAAAAGCTTACAGTACGCAATATCAGTAAATCCCGCTGCGGCTTAGATAGCAGCCGCCACAAATCAAAATTAATATAAATCGGGCGAGATTGATGCCAAGGCAAAGGAAAATCGCAATCAATTACCGTCGATTGTTGGGGCTTATTAATAATTTTACAAGTCATGCGGCCCGAGGCGGGCATCACATCTAATAGGCGGCGAATTTCAGGTTCGGGATTCATAGATTTTTGGGGTAATTGGTAATTGGTAATTGGTAATTGGTAATTGCAAAAAAAACAATCTTATCTATCAGAGACTCGTAGGGGCGGGTTCATCAACAATATTTAACTCCCATCAATAATATGCCTAAACCCGCCCCCACACAACCAATAAACTACATCAAATTATCTATCAGGGACTCGTAGGGGCGGGTTCACCAACAATATTTAACTCCCATCAATAATATGCCTAAACCCGCCCCCACACAACCAATAAACTACATCAACCTTGATTTCGATCGAATACGAAAATATAACTGTCAGTATGCGGGGATTTACTGTTGGGTGAGGGCGGGTTTTACAGATTGTCAATTATTGACAAATATTGTTTGTTAACCCGCCCCTACAAGTCTAGAGGGCATTTACTGTTGGGTGAGGGCGGGTTTTAGAGATTGTCAATTATTGACAAATATTGTTTGTTAACCCGCCCTACAAGTCTACAGGGGATTTACTGTTGGGTGAGGCGGGTTTTACAGATTGTCAATTATTGACAAATATTGTTTGTTAACCCGCCCTACAAGTCCTTAGCAGATATTAAGGCGTTTTCTTCGATTCAGATTTAGGAAATTCTTTCACTTTCGGAGTCGCTTTTTCACCCTTCGGCGAAGGCTTCGGGCTGGCAATTGCTGGGGCAACTGACGGCTTCGGACTTGCGGCGGGGGATGCTTCAGACTTCGGCGAAGCAGGGGCGCTTATCGGGGCAGCAGGCGGTGTCTTAGTGCCTAAAATGCTGGAGTCTCCGGTGTCAAATAATCCGGCGATGCAAGCGATCATCATTGTAGCTAAGGTGCCGACAAATAAGGCTTTCCAACCGAGTTCGGAAATGTCTTTGCGCCGGGAAGGAATTAGGGCAATTGTACCGCCGACAAATATGCCGACGGAGGCGAGGTGGGCGAAACCGGAAAGGGCGTAACTGACAATTAATACTGTGCGATCGCTCACCAGTCCTTTTGCCGCCGCTTCTGCTAAACTTTGATAAGGTGGAATCGCCGTTTCCAGCAGCCGCCGTCCGATAATGACTGATGCTGTCCAAGAATCCTCAAAGGGAACTCCGGTTAACAAGGTTAGCGGGTAAAATAATGCTCCTTGAATGTTTTGCAGGGTGATAAAACTAAAGATTGTACCAATTGGAGCCGGCAACACTGCTAGCCAGCCAAAGAATTGATTGATTAAAGAAACTAAGCCCAAGATTAAAATCAAAACAGCGGCGATGGCGACTGCCATTTTTACACCATCCAAAGCGCCGACAATTGCTGCATCCAAAGGGCTGACTCGTTCGATGGGTTCTCCGCCAACTGTCTCTTGTTTGCGGAGCTCACCGTCATTGTCGGCAATTTCGTCGCCGATGAACTCGTGGCCTTGAGGTTTCGGTTCTTCCTTGGGAATGCCGCCCATTGTTAGCGGTACTCCTGTTTCGGGAACTAAAATTTTTGAAATAACGAAGCAAGCGGGAATGGCGATAATTGAGGCTGAAACTAAATGCCCTAAAATATTGGGAAAAACTGGCTTTAGAAAACTAACGTAAATTGCTAAGGTTGATGAAGCGGCAGTTCCAAAACAGCAAGAAAGGATTGCACAAAGTTCGGAGCGAGTCATTTTAGCCAAATAAGGCTTGACGACAATTGCTGCTTCGATTCCTACGAAAATATTGGCTGCGCCGCTGAGTGCTTCTGCACCGCTCAACCTCATTGTCATGTAAAATATTTTGGCAAAAACTTCGGTGATAATTTGAATGACGCCGATATTATAAAGCAATGCCATTAGACCGGAAAAAAAGACTACTGTCGGTAAAGCCCGAAAGGCGAAAATATATCCTAAATTAACTGGCGGGTCTTGACCGGGTATTGGTACAATGTTTCTACCGAATACAAATCTCGCCCCGGCGTCAGCAGCGGTGAATACTCCATCGAGCAAGCTGGTAAACCACTCTAGGGCGATGCGAGTTGGAGGGAACAAGAATACTAAAAATCCTAAGACTAATTGCAGGCCAATGCCCCAGATGATGACGCGCCACGGTATATACTGTACTTTGCGGTTTTCTGAGAAAATCCAGGCGATCGCGCACAAGCCAAAGATGCCCAGAAATGAGATAAAGTTGTAGATAGACATGAGCCTAGTCCTTGAAATAGCTGAGAATGCCGATCGACGGCTGACACCACATCAGTTATACTATTCATCGGACGGCAAATGCCAAAAAAATAACTCGCAGATAAATTACGCACTCAACAGCGTATTTGTGTCATTGCGAGCTCTCCAGATATCGAGCAACCCTTGATTTGCCTACTTACCAGCAGTTTAGATAGAAACACGCAACACATGGAAGCTTTTGCGACCCATCCTCCCGAATGGACTGCGGCGGCGGTTCACGCTACTGAGTTTTGCTGTCCCAAGTGCGGTGCTAGCTGCACGGATGCCCATGAGGTCTGGATTAATCGCCGATCGCCAGTATACACCGAGTCAAACCGCCGCAAGTGGCAAGAATTTTACCTCTGCCAGTGCGGCGCCGTGTGGTGGGCTTGGAGTAGCGACAGGCCTCCTTCGGAACTTGTGCGTAGCCAAGAGAGCTCCGATGAGGGCTCCGATGATGATTTTTAGAAGCATGAGTCGATTTTCGATTTTATCAGAAATTAGGGTAAGGTGCGCGGCCCGAGCGCACCCTGCATTTAGATAAATCAGCGTTAGTTTGAAACTAATACAGCGAATCAAGTATGCGGTTGATTGCGCCTTCGATGACTCTTTCGACTAACCTCAATTCATTTTTGCCGCGACTTATTTGAATTCAGTTTTCTCCTCTTGCTCCAATCCTCGCGCGGGTGCTACCGAAAATTTATACTAATATCAGAATAAAAAAACAACTATAGCATTTCGATCTCTCCTATGAGGTATGACTGTAAAAAGAGTTTTTGATGCGACCTCGCTTACTATATAGTAACTATAAGAGGGCCCAAGCCCAACAACGTCCGCGAACTTATCTGAGAAGGGCTATATGTCGAGAAAAATTGGATTTTGGCTGCTTTGGATTGCATTCAGCACCTACGCCTTTGTATTTGCGCCACCCGACAACCCCGACACCATCACACTAATTACCAACCTTTCCACAGGCAAAATAGCAGGCATCAACCCTTTAATTGTAGCTTTGTTTAACATCATGGGAGTCTGGCCGCTGATTTACAGTTGCGTCTTATTTGCCGACGGCAGAGGGCAGAAAATACGAGCCTGGATTTTTGCAACTTTATCATTCGGTGTCGGCGCATTTGCCTTGCTCCCTTATTTAGCCCTGCGCGAACCAAATCCAGAATTTTCTGGCACTAAAAATATCTTCTTAAAAATATTAGACTCCCGTTTTACAGGGATTGTCCTAACATTAGGCGCTGCTGCGTTGGTTGCTTTTGGCTTGACAAGAGGCGATTGGTCGGATTTTGTTCGGCAGTGGCAAACCAGCCGTTTTATCCACGTGATGAGTTTAGATTTTTGTATGCTTTGCCTGCTATTTCCTGCTTTATTAACCGACGATATGGCGCGCCGAGGAATGCAAAATTCTACAGCATTTTGGGCAGTAACATTAGTGCCGCTGTTCGGGCCCTTGGCTTATCTGTGCGCGCGCCGGCCGCTGCCGGAAACTAATCCTAAAATTGTTACAAATTAGACAGCAGTACAGGAAATGCTCAGTTTAATCTAGTGCGATCGCCAATAATCATATCAATGCCCGCAAATTATCTCTAATAAAATTAGTTCGCAGTCAGGAATTTAATCCTCGGAAATAAGGACTAAAGTCCTCACTACGAACCTGTTGTAAATAATTATCTCCCACTCTGTAGCAAATGAAAAAACATCCCATCGTTGGCATCACAACTTACAGTCGCAGTCAAGCAGGCGAATATTGCCTCAACGGAGCATATATTGATGCCGTGCAGGCAGCAGGCGGCATTCCCATCTTACTGCCTCCCAATCAATTAGATCCGGCTAGTATTTTTGATGCCGTAGATGGTTTGATTTTTTCAGGCGGTGGAGATATCAATCCAGAACTTTATGGCGGTTTTGTCGATCGCACGGTTTACTCGGTTAACGCAGAACGCGACAATTTTGAGTTAAACTTAGCTAAGCTAGCTTTAAGGGCTGACATACCCGTGTTGGGGATTTGTCGCGGAATGCAAGTCCTGAATGTAGCCAGCGGGGGCAATTTAGTGGTGCACGTACCGGATGCTTACGGAGATGGGGTGACTCACCGACAAGAAAACCCGATTCGTGCGATCGAGCATATCATTAAAATATACCCCGACAGCCGGCTAGCAAAAATCATGGGAACCACCTCGACAAACATTGTTTCCTGGCACCATCAAGCCGTACAAACAATGATTCCCGGCTGGCAAATTGTAGCGCGAGCACCCGACGGTTTAATAGAAGCAATCGAGTACAAATATCACCCTTGGATGGTAGCAGTTCAGTGGCATCCAGAAATGTCGCCAAAAAGTCTTCCAAACTGCGAACTTTTTCGGGCTTTTGTCGAAGCAGCAGCTTCCAAGTTTATGAATTATACTAAATCAGCCTGAAAATTATTAGCCATTGTTTGGATTTTTTTCGCACTCTCTCTTAGTGACTTCGTGGCGGTAGCGAAACATATCAGTTAACCGCATTTCTACCCACCAACCTAACAGCAAATCGACAATCGGGCCGCCCGGTATCGAAAATGCGATCGCATCCGTCAATCGGGTATGGCCATTTTCTGTGATAAACTCGTGTCGGTGAGTCCAACGCGCCATCGGCCCCTCAGTTTGTTCGTCAACAAACAAGCGATATTGTTCGCACTCAGTATGAGTCGCCACCCATTTTACCGGAATCGGCCCCAATAACAGCCGAAATTCTGATACAGCACCCACACCGAGTCCCCCTTCGCGGCGGATGATTTTCACCGGTTGCCAAGGCGGAGTCAACATTTGCAGAATGTCCGGCCTTTCGTAAAAGTTCCAGACTGTTTCAACGGTGGCGTTAATCAGAGATGAATATCGAAAGTTAGGCATTTTTTGAATTGTGCTAAACAGTTAATTCCGCTGGAATTTCAGCATTTACAGTATTATCCTCTGTATCAGTACCAACATCATCAGTACCAATATCATCAGTACAAACAGCAACAGTTAGCTTCAATCCCAAAGCATTCAGCCAAGTTCCCAGATTGTAAATTGTATTGCTTCCTTGCTGCGACAGCAATTCATCCAGTTTTTTCAAGTGCAATTCATATTCTTCTGGAGTCATTTTTGGTTGACCCAAAGCTTCTGCTACATCGCCCAGAGCAAGTTTCAGCAGTTCAGGTTCCGGGTCTATTTCCTCTATAGTCGCCGTTATATAGGCGGCTGACAATGCCGGGTTTTTTCTCAGAGATTCAATCAAAAACGGATGATCCGGGATACTTTTAGCCATTGCTTGAACTCCTATTATAATCTGTCCAGTATTCTTTTGCTTGGCGGATATCTCGGTCTTGAGTGCTTTTATCTCCACCGCAGAGGAGAAGCACAATTGTTGTTCCAACTTGCCCAAAATAGATTCGGAAACCAGAGCCATAGTCTATTCTAAGTTCGCAAACTCCTTCTCCAACTGAACGATAGTCTCCGAAATTGCCAGTAATAACTCGGTTTAGCCTAGATCTAATCTTGGCTTGAGTGTTTGTATCTTTGAAGGAATCAAACCACTCAGCGAAAGGTACTCTGCCATCTGAGGTGACATAACGCTGAATTTCTCTAGGGTGGACTTCTGGCATAATTATATTATAGTTGGACTAGACTGTTAATTGCGATCGCATTTCAGCATTGGCAGTATTATCCTCTGTATCAGTACAAACAGCAACAGTTAGTTTCAATCCCAAAGCATTCAGCCAAGTTCCCAGATTGTAAATCGTATTGCTTCCTTGCTGCGACAGCAATTCCTTCAGTTTTTTCAAGTGCAATTCATATTCTTCTGGAGTCATTTTTGGTTGACCCAAAGCTTCTGCTACATCGCCCAGAGCAAGTCTGATTAATGCTTCGTCAGCTTCTTCGCCTTCATCTAATTCAAAATGAGTTTCGAGATAGATAGCCACATAATTGGGGTCTTTTAGCCGCGCCATCAAAAAATCATGATATGGTAAACTTTTAGGCATTTTTTAACTCCTATAATTTGTCCAGTATTCTATTGCTTGGCGAATGTCTCTGTCTTGAGTGCTTTTATCTCCTCCGCACAGCAGAAGTATAATTGTTGTTCCTACTTCTCCAAAATAGATTCGGAAACCAGGGCCATAGTCTATCCTTAATTCAAAGACTCCTTCTCCAACAGATTTACAATCTCCCAAATTTCCCAAAATCACTCGGTTAAGTCTTTTATTGATAATTGTGGGAATTTTGCGATCTCGGAACGAATCACACCAGTTATCAAACGGCACTTGACCGTCTACGGCAACATAACGCTGAATTTCTCTAGGCTGGACTTCTGGCCTAACTGTATTATAGTACGTCGCTCCTTATTTTATCTTGTTCAGTTAGCTTTTTATCTACTTGCTAGCGAAAATGCGATCGCACTTTCGGATCCCGCTATTTCCTAACTCGTCAACTGCAAATCCTCCATCTTAAAATGACTCATCGCCTCAGCTAAATGCTTCTTCAAAGTCGCTTCTGGTAGCGGCCCTTTCAAATGACTCCAAGGCAAAACCTGATTTAAATCCCACTCTTGGAAAACATAAAAATCCATCTCCGGCAACTCTCCCCGCAACTCCTTAAACGCCCGCCGGTAACTTCCCAAAGTATCGCCGTAATGCCGCACTAATTCCAACAGCTTAGACAACCTGCGATCGCCCTTGGACAGCAAACCCTGAATCACAGACCAGTTATAGCTTTCCGGTCTAAATTCTAAACCCAACTTCCGCAATTCTTTATCTAAAAACTTCAGCCTCTTCTCCGCATCTTTATTCACACCAAACCACTGGAAAGGAGTGTGAGATTTCGGGACAAAAGTGCTGCATCCCAGAGTCAAGCGCAAACCCGGAACCGCTTTTCTAATCGCCTTCATCATCGCCACCGTCTCCTCCAAATCCTCCATCTCTTCCCCGGGAATTCCCGCCATCCCGTAAAGTTTAATTCCCTTTAAACCGCCAGCCTTAGCATTAATAGCAGCTTGGATAATTTCATCGTTAGTGAGTTTTTTGTTGACGATTTTGCGGACTCGTTCGCTGCCGCTTTCCACCGCAATCGTCACAGATTTGCTGTCTCTGTTCGTCAATATCTCTGCCAGTTTAACTGTCACCGTATTCGTGCGTACCGAAGAAAGACTCAGCCGCACGCCGTCGTATTTCGGATGGTTCAAATGCTCCAGTAACGCTTCAAATTCCGGGTGCTGAGTCACAGAAGCACCCAACAAACCCAAACGATTAGTCACAGCTAAACCGCGATCGATCGCCGGAATTAACGAATCCTCCAAACTCGCGGTTCTAAATGGTAAAGTGAGATAACTTGCCAAACAGAAACGGCACATTTCCGGACAACTCCGCACCACTTCCACCATGTAAATATTTTCCCAAGCCGCTTTTTCTGTCACCACAGTGGAAGCAGATAAAGTATTGCCGCGATAAGTCTGTTTTTCCACCATACTCGGAATTGCCGAATCCACAGGATGAATCGATTTAATCCCCGCAGTTGCATCCAAATAAGTTACTTCGTACAAACTGGGAACGTAAACCCCAGGAACTTGGGCTAAATGCCGCAATTTAGTTTGTCTGTCGGCGCTGCGAAGTTCTTGACAAGCATCAATAAAATTGTCAATGAGATGTTCGCCATCTCCCAGCAAAATTACATCAAAAAAATCTGCAAAAGGTTCTGGATTCGCCGTGAAAACCGGGCCGCCACCAAATACTATTGGATGATTGTCAGTTCTTTTTGATGTCCAAATTGGAATTTCTAGAGATTCCAATAAATTGAGAATATTTACATAGTCGAGTTCCCAAGAAAGGGAAAATCCCAGCAATTCAGGATGTCGGGGAAGTGGTTCGCTGATATCAGTAAATAAACGGCTTACTTCAATATCCGATCGCACGGCTAAAGTTGCCCACACTATCTGATAGCCGAGACTGGTGATGCCAACCGTGTACTCGTTGGGAAATGCAAAAATAGTCGGAATAGCATCAGCATCGGGGGTTGCTGGGGCAAATAGCAGGCGTTCTTGGGCAAAAGAATTAGGAGTCACGGGCAAGCAAGTTTAGTTTTATGGCAGAAGGAAGAAGGCAGAATTATTGTAGGGTGCGTCAGGTTTGAATATTTTAACCACAAACTATAGCCGAGTCTCAGAAAGATGAGGTACGATTGACCAAACCGGGCATAGGGCATAGGGCATAGGGCATAGGGCATACCTTACTTTTTTGATAACCGCTATAACAATCCCCCTCTGACGCACCCTAGGATTAGTTAGCTGTTACTATGGCAATCTTAAATGATTTTCATGAGTAGTACCCGTAGGGACTAAGGCCAAGTTATTGTAGGGTGCGTCAGAACTGAATATTTGAACCACAAACTAAGCATCTTGGCCCTGACGCACCCTACGGTTAGTTAGCTAAAATCCCGTACATTGCTCGCTGCTGCATTTCCTGCTTTAAAGTTACTCTGAAATAGAATCGCTATCGTCTCGGTTTCTCGGCGGCGGTGCACCGTGAAAAGTTGCAATCAGCAAACAGATAATCCCAGCATTAATAAACACATCGGCTAGATTAAAAACCGGGAATCTAATTATCCTAAAATCGATAAAATCCACAACGTGGCCCGAAACAAATCGATCGATCCCGTTACCCAGCGCGCCACCCAAAATCAAACCGTAGCCAGCTTGTTCCCAGCGGTTAATTCGCGGCCCGAACCAAGCCAGTACAATCAATCCTACACTCACGCCCAAAGACAGCCAGCGCAACCAACTCGCCCCGCCATTGCTGAACAAACTAAAAGCCGCACCGGTATTAACAACATAAGTGAAGTGAAATATCCCCGGTAACAGCGGCTGAGTCTGCGGAGGAACCGTCAAGTCAAAATTTTGCACCACCCAAAACTTAGTCAAGTGGTCTAAAACTAAACTGATAATAGCAGCAACCCAGAACAAGGGATTTCTTTTAAAACGCATGGATTGGGGAATAGAACATAGGGCATCGGGCATGGGATAATTTACGCAAATTTCGCGTGTCATTGCGAGCAGAAAGCAGTGCAGCAAAGCAATCCCACCCGCAGCGAGATGACTTTCCCGTTGCAGAATGACAGTATAACCCAATTTTGCACAATTCCCTATGCCCTATGCCCTATGCCCTATGCCCTATGCCCTATGCCCAATTCCCCAACTAATAAAACATCAAGCGCCGCAAAGTAAATGACAGAAGTGCGATCGCACAAACCAGCGCCAATTGTCCCGGCAGGGGATAAACTGAATATTTGAGAATCTCATCAAATAAAGATGTTTTTTTACCCGGAATCAGCAAGTAACTAAAAATTAGATAAATTAAGCCGATCGCGTGAACTGTAAATAAACCGCACAAACAGCTAAAAGCCATCGATTCCAGTCGCGAAGCCACCTTAAAAGCCACCCAGCCGCACACCCAAGCACCAGGAACAAAACCCAACAAATACCCAAAACTCGCTTCTTTGATATAGCCGATGCCGCCGCCTTGAGCAAAAACTGGCCACAAAGTCAATCCTAATACCAAATAGGCAATTTGTGAGAGAGCCGCAGCATTTTTGCCACCCATGCAGCCTACTAGCAATACTGCTCCAATTTGATAGGTAACACCTAAAGAGTACGCCTGAAGTCCGCGATCGTCCCAAAACCCGATCGGCATTGTCACAGATGCAGGCAAAAAAGTCCCTCCTATCGTTAGGAGCAAACCAATAACAGCCCAGATTAATTCGATAGGAGCAGGCATTCTAGCAGATGTTGAAGGAAGAAGTCATCAGTCAGTAGTCATCAGTCATTAGTCATTAGTCAAGCGTGAAGTCGCCCGATGAAAGTCGGTCTTCGTCAGATGCAAGCTTGAATGCCCGCAGCTTTTAAGTTCTTTATACTACCACCTTGTCAAAACAACCACCATTGTATGGTTTTCTGGTTCTTAAGCCTGGAGCTTTTGATAATTTAATCGGGAATTTTTCGCGAGGAGGGCGATCGCATCCTAATTTTCCTAGCAATTTATCTTGTGCGTATCTTATAAAATTACACCTGTCAAGCTCATCAAGGAAATTTGATTGATTAATAATATTAATACTAAAATATTATTAAATGTAAAGATTCTTAACCTAACCTTTACTTTGGCGCGATATGCTGGTGCCGGAGACCCGTATAACGATCGCAAATTTTCTATACCTATGCTTTTTCGTCTCAACCTGATTAATCCAAACCGTGTTACCACAGCAATTTCCGCCATGGCGATCGCCCTCAGCTTAGCAGCTTGCGGCGGCGGGGGCACAACCACAGGCAGCAGCCCCAGCCCCGGCGACACCGCAGCATCACCAGGCACATCACCCGCTGCATCCCCCGTGGCAGCAGCAGCCAACACCAAACTCGCCCTCGCCTCAGACGTAGCCATAACCGCAGCAGGCGCATCATTCCCCGCGCCCCTATACCAGCGTTGGTTTCAAGACTTCAACAAAATCAACCCCAAAGTACAAATTAACTATCAATCAGTAGGTAGCGGCGCCGGAGTCGAACAATTCACCAAAGGCACAGTAGACTTTGGTGCCAGCGACACCGGCATGAAAGACGACGAAATCGCCAAAGTTCCAGCAGACAAAGGCGTCATTTTGCTACCAATGACCGCAGGTAGCATCGTCATCGGCTACAACCTGCCAGACGTACCCGAACTCAAACTGCCCAGAGACGTTTACACAGAAATCTTCCAAGGTAAAATTACCAAATGGAACGACCCCAAAATTGCCGCAGCCAATCCAGGCGCTAAATTGCCAGACCAGAATATCACCGTCGTCCACCGTTCCGACGGTAGCGGCACAACAGCCGTCTTCACCAAACACCTCAGCGCCATCAGCCCCGACTGGAAAACAGCAGTAGGCGACGGCAAAACAGTAGAGTGGCCCAAAACTGGTACTTTTATTGGTGCAAAAGGCAACGAAGGCGTCACAGCCCAAATCCTGCAAACCGCAGGCAGCTTCGGCTACATAGAATACGGCTACGCCAAAAACAACAACGTCAAATTTGCATCTTTGCAAAACAAAGCAGGCACATTCGTAGTACCTACCGACGACTCAGCTTCAGCAGCTTTAGCGACAGTGCCACTGCCGGAAGATTTGCGGGCATTCATCGAAGACCCCGAAGGCGCTCAATCCTATCCAATTGTCACCTACACTTGGATGCTCGTCCCCAAAAAAGTTGCTGACCCCAACAAAGCTAAAACCATCGAGGCAATGGTTGAATACGGCTTAAACGAAGGTCAAAAAGTTAGTTCCGAATTGGGCTACGTTCCTCTGCCCCAAAGCGTCAAAGAAAAAGTAGCCGCAGCCGCTGACGGCATCAGCCCCGAATACAAGATTGAGATTGGCAAATAGTCATTAGTCATTAGTCATTAGTCATTAGTCATTAGTCATTAGTCATTAGTCATTAGTCATTAGTCATTAGTCATTAGTCATTAGTCATTAGTCAAGTCATTAGTCATTAGTCATCAGTCATCAGTCATCAGGAAGAAGGAAGAAGGAAAAAAGAGATATCTCTGTAGGGGCAGGTTTTACGAGAAATATTTGTTAAAAAGTCAGGGAATTAATCAACCCGCCCTTCTTTTATATAAAAATCAGTGCATCACTTATCAACTTCCTCTCTTCTCTTCTCTTCCTCCTTGTCGAACAGGCCGAAAAGCCTGTACATTTCCCTAGTTAATTCTCACTTTTTCCACTCAGGTTCACGTAAGGTGTGGTGTGCATTGAACCCTAGATAATTAGATTCAGGTAAGGTGCTGCGTGCATGGAGCCCTACTAAAAAGACTATTATTTCTTAATGTGTTTGGGAATTTGTGTCTATGACTTCAGATAATAACAGCGCTCAATCCGACAGCCGTTCGCGGTCTCCCATAGAAAAGTCCTTAGACCAAGGATTTATCTGGCTGACTCGGATTTTGGGCCTAGGAGTGGGTGTAATTTTGCTGGTAATCGCGCTCACCGTTGCTTACAGGGCTTTACCAGCTATGCAGCAGTACGGTTTGGGCTTTCTGTTTGGCAGTAGCTGGAATCCGGTTAAAGAAGAGTACGGCGCGCTGCCGATGATTTATGGGACGATCGTCAGTTCGGCGATCGCGCTCCTAATTGCTGTACCATTAGGAGTAGGGACTGCCATCTTCCTGAGCGAAGATTTTTTGCCGCTCCCAGTACGCACAGCTTTAGTTTTTTTAGTAGAACTTTTAGCCGCCATTCCCAGCGTAGTCTACGGTTTGTGGGGAATTGCTGTATTGATTCCCATACTTACCAGCATCGGAAAGTTTCTCAACGGTAACTTCGGATGGCTGCCGATTTTTAGCACTCCGCCGGTTGGCCCGGGAATGTTACCCGCCGGAGTAATCTTGGGGATTATGACTTTGCCCATTATTACTGCTATCTCCCGCGACTCTTTAGCCAGTCTCCCGCCCGAATTGCGACAAGCATCTCTAGGTTTGGGAGCAACTCGCTGGACAACAATATTTAGAGTCCTCGTACCGGCCGCTTTTTCCGGGATTGTCGGCGGAATTATGCTCGGCCTGGGCCGCGCGATGGGAGAAACAATGGCAGCCACCCTGTTAATTGGCAATTCCAATCAGTTAAGTGCTTCTGTGCTAGCTCCTGCAAATACGATTGCTTCTTTGATGGCAAATCAATTTGCCGAAGCTTCGGGATTGCAAGTGTCTGCTCTGATGTACACTGGACTAATTCTGTTTATCATGACGCTGATTGTTAATGTTTTGGCAGAGTGGATTGTTTCTCAAGTAAGAGCCAAGTACAACTAGAAGTTTGCCGCAATTTCCTAATAGCTTTATTTATGTCAAATCCCGTCTCTGACGAGAATTCTTTAGAACAAAAAGTAGGCAGTTTAAAGAAGGTCAAAAATAGCCCGAGAGCTCTGTTAAATCTGGCGATGACCGCCCTAGCTGGAACTTGTATGGCTATCACTCTACTGCCTTTGTTTGCAGTGATTTCCTACGTAACCATACAGGGTTTTAACCGCCTAAATTTAGACTTATTTACCAAGTTGCCACCCCCGCCCGGACTGTCGGGAGGCGGTATCGCCAATGCAATTATCGGTACTTTAATGACCGTAGGAATTGCTGCTTTAATAGCAGTTCCTTTTGGTGTATTGGCAGCCGTTTATTTGTCGGAATTCAGCAGTGGCGAAGTCGCTCGCTGGGTGCGCTTTGCAACTAATGTCCTCAGCGGAGTTCCTTCGATTATTGCAGGTGTATTTGCCTACGGTTTGTTCGTGGTAAATATGGGAGGTTTTTCGGCAGTTGCAGGAGGCGCAGCCCTGGCTGTGCTGATGTTACCGACGATTGTGCGGACTACTGACGAAGCTCTACAAATCGTCCCGCAGGATATTAGATGGGCGTCGGTTGGTGTGGGTGCTTCTAATTATCAAACGGTGTTGCAGGTGGTTTTACCTGCGGCCATTCCGGCTATTTTAACTGGTGTGACGCTGGCGGTTGCTCGCGCTGCTGGTGAAACTGCTCCTTTGATTTTCACGGCGCTGAATTCGCCTTTTTGGCCGGCTGGATTTGATAAGCCAACTCCGTCACTTTCGGTTTTGGTATACAACTTTGCAACGGTTCCTTTTAAGGCACAAAAAGAATTGGCTTGGGCTGCTTCTTTGATTTTGGTGTTGATGGTTTTGCTGACGAGTATTCTTTCTCGTTGGGCTACTCGCCAAAAAGTTTATTAGTGAGTTGACAGTTGGCAGAGGGAAGAAGGAAATTAGTTAGTTAGTGATTAGTTATTGGTTCAGTCCAGGAAGCACAGGCAATATCTGTAGGGTGCGCACTGCCCACCTTACTCCCACTGGAAGCACAGGCACTATCTGTAGTGCACTGCGCACCTTACTCCCACGGATAGCGTAAAAATTGATCCATTGGATAAGTCCTATGGTTATTAGTTATTTGTTAGTCGCTGGGTAAGGCCAATAACCAATAACCAATAACCAATAACCAAGAACATTTTCATTTGTAAAATTCGATTGGAGTATTCAGTGTATGATGAAGTTGACAAATAAGACTGAAACTGTTTTACGGACTGAGAATATCAATATTTTTTACGGTGCTTTTCATGCGGTAAAAAATGTTTGTATGGAGATTCCTAAAAATCAGATTACTGCTTTAATCGGGCCGTCGGGCTGCGGCAAAAGTACGATTCTGCGATGTTTTAACCGCCTCAACGATTTAGTGAACGGTTTTCGTTTAGATGGGCGAATTGATTATTACGGTCAAAATCTTTACGATCCTGATATTGATGCTGTGGAGGTGCGCCGCAAGATTGGGATGGTGTTTCAAAAGCCGAATCCTTTCCCGAAGTCGATTTATGACAATATTGCTTACGGTGCGAGGGTGAATAATTATCAGGGAGATATGGATGAGCTGGTGGAAAAGTCGCTCAAACAAGCGTATCTTTGGGATGAGGTGAAGGATAAGCTGAAGCAAAGCGGTTTTTCGCTGTCGGGTGGCCAGCAGCAGCGTTTGTGTATTGCTCGGGCGATCGCGATTAATCCTGATGTAGTGTTAATGGATGAACCTTGCGCTTCTCTCGATCCGATTTCGACGATTAAGATTGAGGAGTTGATGCGGGAACTCAAGGAAAAGTATACGATCGTGATTGTGACTCACAATATGCAGCAGGCTACTCGGGTTTCTGACTTGACTGCTTTTTTCAATGCTAAAGTTTCTGACGATGGAAAGCGGTTTGGTTATCTTGTCGAGTGCGACAGAACTGAGGTGATTTTCCAAAATCCGAAGGAAGAGTCTACTATGGATTATGTCAGCGGTCGTTTTGGTTGATTTGCAGGAGTCTGCGACAGGTTCAAACAATCGCCCTACACGAACGACGACAATCAAATTGGTTCGTAGTGAGGACTTTAGTCCTCATCCGTCACAGGACTAAAGTCCTTACTACGAACCAATGCGGACATAATATAACTGAAGAATCCCGGTTTCTTGGAGAAGCCGGGATTCTGGGTTTTTATGTTTAAAAGCTCGATCGTACTTTTTGCAGATACAAGCCGCTGATTTTGTTGAAGAAGTTCTCAAAAAGCTCACATCTTCTTCATCCAGTGCTTTAATAGGTTTTCTTTGACCATGTTTTGTCGCATGACTTCTAGCAGGTATTCCTGAGCTTGGTCTTGGCTCAAGCTCTTGACTTGTTCGCGCAGCACTTGCAATTTAAACTGCTGTTCCATGCTGAGGCTGGTTGCAGGCATATCCATAAAATCGCTCCTCCAGTTGGTTACGTGAGATCGATGCGAGATAGATCGGAATGACGTTTTGCAGACTTTGTTGTGTTCCCTATATTGTAAACTATCATAACATCTGCTTGACAATATGTCCAAAGTAGACATTTTTAAACTAATTTGTGTCGCAAAAGTACATCTAAGTGGGGGGAGCTTTATCATAAAACAGGGGTAACAACCGGGAAGCGTAAGCCAAAGGAGCTAGTTTGTATGGATGCAATGGAGTTTTTTGTGAGCAGTGCTGGGGAATGGCGATCGCAGCGCAGCACTCACCACCTGGCTTTTCGCCAAGCGGAGATTGGGGATTCAAATATTCAGGTAACGGCGCTGGGTGCGAATGACGCGCGAGTGGCTGAAATTTGCCAGATGCACGAGGTAGATCCGAGTCGGGCTGCTGGGGGAGCGTTTGTGACTTGGAACGGCACTATGGCGTGGGATAAGGATGATGAGAATCATAAGGGGTCTACGGTGTTCGCGATCGTCCCGGATCCTGAAAATCCGCGGCAGGGTTTGATGTTGCGGGAACGCGGCTATGCGGAAATTGCGCCGGTGGCTGGCCGTTTTGAGATGGATGATGAGGATGCGCTGCTGCTGATTACCGAATATGAGACGATGAGTTCGATCGAGCGTTTTTGGTTTGCGACTCCGAACGTGCGGATGCGGACAAGTGCGGTAAAGCGCTTTGGCGGTTTCAGCACATCGACTTTTTGTACGGAAGTTCGAGTGGAACCAGACTCGGATGCAGCGGCTGAATCAGCCGAGAAGGAACCGGTTGCTAGCGAGTTTTACTCAGCTCTGGGCTGGTAATTTAGTCATTAGTCATTAGTCATTGGTCATTACTTTGCGTTTCGAGACTCAGCCGACTGCTGACTGGTGACTAATGACTACTGACTGCTGACTAATGACTTCCCCAAAGTCAACAAATGTTACAGATTGTTGCAAAAATTCAGGAAAATCGGATTTAGATTGCGAGAATCCCCTAATCTGTATGTTGGTTAGTTGTATCCGTTATGCTGGCAGCTCGCGGTGTCAACTATTTCTGAAATTTGAGATAACGGAGATTTTAACGTGGCGCTTCCTTTATTAAGCTACGCCCCCAAGAGTCAAAACCAGCGCGTTGCTGGTTATGAAGTAGGGGGCGACGAGCAGCCCAGAGTTTTCACAACTGAAAATGTGCTCTCGTCCGGGGACATGGAAAATTTGATTTGGGCTGGATATCGCCAGATTTACAGCGAACACCAAATCCTCAAGAGCAACCGCCAAAAGTCTTTGGAGTCGCAACTCAAGTTCGGCCAAATTACTGTGCGGGATTTCATTCGCGGTTTGGCGACTTCGGCCCCTTTCTTGGAGCGGAATTACCAAACTAACAGCAACTACCGGTTTGTGGAAATGTGCGTGCAGCGCGTTTTGGGCCGGGATGTTTACAGCGATCGCGAAAAGATTGCTTGGTCGATCGTCGTCGCCACTAAGGGGCCTCAAGGCTTTATTGACGAGTTGGTCAATAGCGATGAGTACCTGGATAAGTTCGGCTACGATACAATTCCTTATCAACAGCGCCGAATTTTGCCTCAGCGCGTTGGAGGGGAAACTCCTTTCAACCTGAAAACGCCTCGCTACAACGAGTACCACCGCTCGCAGCTTGGCTTCCCGCAAATCATTTGGCAGTCAACTGTTCGCCGTTTTGTTCCTCAAGAGCAGCAAGCGAAGGCTGGCGATCCGTCCAACTATTTGGGTATGGCGCGCAATATGCCTATACCTGCTACCCCGCCGCAGCGCGTGGCTCTGGCTAATATCAATATCGCCACGATGGTTCCTCGCCGCTAATTGATGCTGCTTGGTGCTATTGTTTGTGTCGGGCGATCGACTGAATCGATCGGCTTTTAGGCTGAGAGAGTTTTGAGTCTTGAGTTTTGAGGTTTGAGTTTTTTATTAAACTCGGAATCCAAAACTCAGGACTCATAATTTTTTGGGAAGAAGGAAGAAGGAAGAAGGAACAAGGAACAAGGAAGAAGGAACAAGGAAGAAGGAAGAAGGAACAAGGAAGAAGGAACAAGGAAGAAGATATTGAGCTGACTTATTGCATAAATTTTGGATTGATAGGTCAACCGCAGATTAAGGCAGATCGACGCACATCGACGCAGATGCACTTTAAGATAATTTGTAGATAAACACAGATAAATGCAGATGATTTTAAGATAGTTTCCGAATCAAGGCCGATTGGTTCGTAGTGAGGACTTTAGTCCTCAGAAAGAAGGACTAAAGTCCTCACTACGAACCTTTAATGCGGGTAATTGACAGGACATAATATCAAATATGAGATCGCAGGCGCAATATTTTTAGTAGGGTGTTGAATTGATCGGGTAAAGGTGCGATCGCCTCAATCAACTCTCCGGTTAACGGATGCTGCAATTGCAGGCGCCATGCGTGGAGGGCTTGTCCGGTTAAATTTACGCCGATGGAACGGTTGGAACTGTACATCGGGTCGCCGACTATGGGATGTTTGATTTCGGCTGTGTGGACGCGAATTTGATGGGTGCGGCCGGTTTCTAATTGATAGTGCATTAAGCAATAGTTGCCGATTCTTTCTTTGATTGTCCAGTGAGTAACGGAGGGGCGACCGCCTTTTTCTTCTGGTACTACTGCCATTTTTTTGCGGTCTGTGGGATGCCGGCCGATGGGTAGGTCTATTGTACCTGTTTCGGCGTTAGGAACTCCGTAAACTATTCCTAAATATTCGCGGCGGGCGGTTTTGGTTTTGAGTTGGGCTTGCAGGTTTTGGTGGGCAATGTCGGTTTTGGCGATCGCGATCGCACCTGTTGTATCTTTGTCTAATCTGTGGACGATTCCGGGCCGTTGAACTCCGCCGATTTCTGCGAGGGGACAGTGGGCTAACAGGGCGTTGACTAAGGTACCGTCTAAATGTCCGGCGGCTGGATGGACGACTAATCCGGCTGGTTTGTTGATGATTATTAGGCTGTCGTCTTCGTAGAGAATATCGAGGGGAATTGCTTGGGGTTCTAATTTTGTGGGCTGGGCTTCGGGTAAAGTGATGTGGATGCGATCGCCCGTTTTGACTGATATTTTTTTCGAGGTGCAGGTTTCGTCGTTGACTTTGACGTTACCTTGTGATATGAGGTTTTGGATTCGCGATCTCGATAAGTCTGGTATCTGGTTTGACAGCCAAATATCTAATCGCTGAGTGACATTAGTTTGGTTAAATTCATCCGTATTTTCTACTGTATATATCTGTGCCGCAGTCTCTGTTTCTATCATTTAATTTTTACTGTTTTTTGCTAATTTTATAAAGCTGGAATTACGAAAAGAGAAGACGGCGGTTGAAACCGCAGCGACAAAAACAAAACCCGGATGGTGCGCGGGTTGAAGACAAAGGCAATTAAGATTACGTTATCCTCTCTTAGTCCGCGCACCATCCGGACATCGTTTGTATAGCAGCGGTTTCAACCGCCGTCCGCTCTTTTATCCTAAATCCTCTTCAGTCCGCGCACCATCCGGACATCGTTTGTATAGCAGCGGTTTCAACCGCCGTCTCATCTTTTATCATAACATCTTTAAGTAAAATTGTCAATTCTATCGACAATTATCGCAGTGACCGCACCGCATAGATTTAGCCTCATTTGCAAACCCAAAAGCTTGCAGCAAAAATTGCCACCTGCACTCCCGATGTTTGAGATATTTTGCCATTTCCTCAGCGGCGGTAAAATTTGCTTTTTCGGCTTTTTGCTGTGCAGATTTATTCATAACATAATTGAAAGGATCTAGCCATGTCAATTGTCCGCTGCTGTGTAAGATTGAAAGGGCGATCGCACTTTCTGGAAATTCCCGCGCCACAGCATCTGCATCGCCTTTAGCCGGGAGTTGTTTCGCCAACTGCTGCGCTTCTCGAAATTGCGATCGCAATTTGTCTTGAAAAAATTGTGCTCTTTGTTTGTCATCGGGATAAAGCAAACCCGTCGGTTCGCTAATCAACGTCAGGGCGATCGCAGATTTACCATCGCGCCCGCCTCTCCCAATTTCCTGAATGTATTCCGATAATAGCAAAGGTGCTTGAAAGTGAACAACCCACCGCACATCCGGCTTGTTAATTCCCATACCAAACGCTGAGCTACAAACAACAAATTTAAGCTCGTTGTTCAGCCAAGCTGTTTCTATTTTTCGCCGCGATTCAGAACTCAAACCTGCATGATAGGCTGCGGTTTTATAACCCGCATCTTCCAGCAAATTAGCCAAGTTTTCGCTATCTTTTCTCGTGCGGACGTAGACTAAACCTGCTTCTTTTGGTCGAGCTTTGATAAAATTTAATAACTGTTGTCTTCGTCCTCTGGGTGTCCAGACAGTTTGTACTTGCAGGTGCAGGTTAGAACGGTAGGGACTCAGCAAAAATGCTTCCGGCTTGTGCAGTTGCAAGACTTTTTTGATTGTTTTTTGTGCTTCGGGGTTGGCGGTGGCGGTGAAAGCTGCGATCGCAATTTTACTACCTTCCGGCTTAGATTTCAATAAAGCCGATCGCACTGTTCCCAAACGGCGGTAAACTGGGCGAAAAGTATCGCCCCACTGCACTAAACAGTGAGCTTCATCTAATATTAAACCGTTGATTTGGATGTGGGGCTGACTGATAATTTCCCAAACAGGTTTGCTGAGCAATGTTTCGGGAGACAGGTACAGCAATCTCAACTTTTTTTGTTGCAGCGATTGCAGAGTTTGGCGGCGTTGCTGTGTTGGCAATTGACTGTGGAGGAGGGCAGCAGGTAAATTGCGATCGCGCAATTCTTGGACTTGATTTTCCATCAGTGCGACTAAGGGCGAAACTACCAAAGTTAAACCTGTTTGTAACAAAGCTGGCAGTTGAAAGCAGATTGATTTGCCACCACCAGTTGGCATAATTATAATTGTATCTTTCCCGGCTAACAAACTGCTGACGATTTCTGCTTGTGGCGGCCGAAAGTCGTCGTATCCCCAGATTTGTTTGAAGGCAGCGCGGGCTTGATTTAATAATGTTGGTTCGTATTTCATTTGACTGAATTAAAAAACAATGTCTAGTTTTGCCACAACTAACGAATTTTTGGTAAATTCGGATCTTGGCGACAAGTCGAGAGTGGTAATTGTTCGCCACCTTGTATCGTGGTAATTCTGATTCGATTTCTATCTGTTACCACATCCAAACAAGCACAACCATATCCATAATTGACATTAGTTTTGACATATTCATCGTCGTTAAAAGGAGGAATATTATCCATTCCTCCGGCTTGATATCCCCCTTGCGCCGAGATAATCCACTGAGCATATTTGTCTTTGAGATACCAATTAGCAGGCGTGGGATTAATCAACCATCCGCACCTGGTTTCAGCCGCTTTCGCAGGAATAACAACGATTGAAAAAGATGAGATAATTGCAGGTATTAACCACTTTATTTTCATAGCTTTACATCCTAATTTTTAAGTAACAATCATAGCAACGATCGTACAGAACTTGCGAACTTCGACCAAGAAACCGGATTTTTATCGAATCTGCGGGTGACAATCAAAATATTGTCGAAAAAACCCGGTTTCTAAACACCCGCGCGCAAGTCCTACCCAAAATCTCAAACCTAAAATCGCCTAAGACTCCTCGCCGTCTCGGCGCCCGAGCTCGTACACGCCGCCGCCAATACAGGCGATCGTCCCCATAGACACGGCCCAACTGGTACCCAACGACAATTCGACGCCCCAATTGCACAATCCTCCCACAATCAAAAAGGGCAGAATGCTCAACAGGGAAGCGTAAAAGGCATTTTGAGCTTCTCGGGCTTGGCGGGTTCTCTCAAACTCGGCTTCTGAGGTGTACAGGGATCTTTCGGCAAAATTCATCCAGCGGTTGAGTTGCAGGATTACCCATTCTGTGATGGGTGACAGGCCCCAATACAGGGCCAAAGACCATAATGATGTACCGGCGATCGCAGTTGCGTCTATGGCAAAACTAAAAGGAAAAATTTCAGTAAGCATTGCTTGATGTGTGTTATGAATTTGAGATTTCAGACGACATCCAAAATCCCCGAACTACTATAGTGTCAAGCAAAAGCTCGATCGAATTCAAGCGCAGCACAAATTCGGCTGCGAAATTTTGCTTCGCCCCGTCTCGGGCATTCACCCGGAAGTCTTGACACGGGTTTTGGATGGAGTAAGATACACGTTGATCGACTGATTCGCCAAGCGAGTAGAACTCACACGCAAATCTTCTTGCAGCGAATTGGCAGTAGACAACGCATACTTGCACACATATTTAACTTTGAGCCGTGAAAAAAATCCTGCAAGACTCTAGAGGCCCGCTGACGATAAAACGCTTTTTTCGTCTCAGACAGATGCTGCTATTGGCACTTTCGATCGGCATTGTTTTGATCGGCCCTTATTTGCAGCAGCAGTTAGTAACAGCTCAGTCTGGCTTACCCAGCAAAGTAGCGACGGGCAATATATGGCAGGAAGCCTCTTTCCCGGTGGAGAGTTTTGAAGCGTATACTTCCCCCTTCGGCCCCCGCGGCGGCGATTTTCATTACGGTTTGGACATGGCGGCCCCCGAAGGTAGCTACATCCGTAATTGGTGGGGGGGTCAAGTTGCGGAAGTTTGGGAAGATGGCAGGTGCGGTACTGGTATGATCGTGCGATCGGGAAATTGGGAACACATCTACTGTCACCTCAAAGGTAGAGTGCAAACTGCTAACGGCGGGCGTTATTATATCGATCGCGAAGGCGGCCTGCAAGTTTGGCAGGGTCAAACTGTGCCGGCGGGTGCGAGAATTGCCAGAGTGGGGATGACAGGGCGCACGAGTGGGCCTCACCTGCATTGGGGATTGAAGTACGGCGGGCGCTGGGTAGATCCGGCTTTGGTACTTCGCGAAATGTATTCCAATCAATCTTAATTAGTCATTAGTCATTAGTCATTAGTCATTGGTCATTGGTCATTGGTCATTAGTAGGAAGAGGGAAGAAGAAGTAGTACGCAATGCCCACCGAACCCTTACCAATTAACAATTGGCAATTACCAATTATCAATTATCAATTACCAATGAATGCTGACTGCTGACTAATGACTTCTGACTAATGACTAATTCACGTTGGGGCCAACTCTTTTTTTGTCAACTCGGCATATCGATCGACAATCCGGCGGAATTCCTCACCGTCGATCGTTTCTTCATCCAACAGCGCTTCGACCAGTTTGTCTACCAAAGCGCGGTTTTCGCGGATAATTCGGCGGGCTTCTTCGTAGCAGTGAATAGCGATTTCTCGGACTTGCCGATCGATCTTCATCGCCATTGCTTCAGAATAATCCGATCGCGAATTCCAGTCTCGGCCCAAAAACACCTCATTGTTCGGACTTTCCAAAGCCACAGGCCCCAAATCCGACATTCCGTAAAGCGTTACCATCTGCCTCGCTAGCTTGCTGACTTCTGTGATATCGCTGCTGGCGCCCAGAGTTACTTCCGCATCGCCGTAAACTTCCGCCTCCGCAGCCCGTCCCCCCAAAGCTACCGTAATCCGGCTTAACAGCCACCCCCGACTCCTCAAACCTTCGCTGTCAAGCATTTCTTCGTCGAGCACGTAATTGGCAAACCCTGCGATGCCCCCGGAACGGGGAATGATCGTTACTTTTTCTAGGGTGTCGGTATTTTTGAGCATCGTTGAGACGAGGGCGTGTCCGATTTCGTGGTATGCTACAAGCCACTTTTTCTTACTGTCGAGCAGCGGATTCAGAGTCAGCCCGATCGTAATTCGGTCGATCGCATCATTAACTTCCAAAGTACCAATCGTGTCTTTGCGCCGCCTCGCTGTCAGAATAGCTGCTTCATTGAGCAAGTTTGCCAAGTCAGCGCCGGAAAAGCCTGGAGTGCGGCGGGCGATCGTATCTAGGGCAACTTCCTCGTCGAGTTTTTTGTTGCGCGCGTGCACTTCCAAAATCCCCAAACGCCCTTTGTAGCTGGGCAAATCTACCGTTACTTGGCGATCGAACCTACCGGGCCGCAGCAGAGCAGTATCGAGCACGTCAGGGCGGTTAGTAGCTGCGATCACAATCACGCCGCTGTTACCCTCAAAGCCGTCCATCTCTGTCAGCAACTGATTGAGAGTTTGTTCGCGCTCGTCATTTCCGCCGCCAATACCAGCACCGCGCTGCCTTCCTACGGCGTCTATTTCATCGATGAAGACGATGCAGGGCGCATTGTCTTTCGCTTTCTTGAACAAGTCGCGGACGCGGGAGGCGCCGACTCCGACGAACATTTCGACAAATTCTGAACCGGAGATGCTGAAGAAGGGGACGGCTGCTTCCCCTGCGATCGCTTTTGCCAACATGGTTTTACCTGTTCCCGGAGGCCCGATTAACAGAACTCCTCTGGGAATTTTGGCGCCGATGGCGTTGAAGCGTTCGGGTTTTTTGAGGAAAGTTACAACTTCTTGCAGTTCTTCTTTAGCTTCTTCGATACCTGCTACATCGTCGAACATCACGCCGGTTTTGGCTTCCATTTGGAAACGGGCTCGGGATTTGCCGAAGTTCATGGCATTTCCTTGCGATTGGGTCGATCGGCGCAGGATAGCCATCAACACTGCCAACACTGCAAAAATTACCAGCAAGTTTACGACTAAACTAACTGCGGCGGCGTTGTCGGCTGTTTGTTTGACTTCAAAGTCAATCTTTTTGGCGCGGATTTGCGAGTAGAGTTCTCGGTTGTTGTAGTCGAAGAGAGTAACAATTTGCGCCTGATCGTTTTTTTGATCTTTTAGCCTAACTTTGGCAGTTCTTTGAATTTCGTCTATTTCGACTTTAGTGACTTGTCCTTTTTCTATGTTGTCGATCAGTTGGCTGTAACTCATCGTGTTGTTTGGCGCGCTGTCGGCAAAAACCGGGGTAGAGAGCAATATTCCTTGAGAAATCACCAAACTACCCAGAATGCGCCACAGATTTCGTCCTGGAATTGATTTTTTAGGATTCTGCTGGCTCGATTTGTCTTTTTTTACAGCTAGATGCCCCAGCCATGCGTGTTTCCAAGAATTTTTCATATATATTGCTGTGCCCGAGGTTGAAGACTGCTAAGATTGACCGCTTGTGGTTTGCTACGTTCGTTTATTTTAACAAGATGCCGGGTGTTCAATGGGTTTATCTCTCGCCTGTATTTCCAGGGGCCGCTCAAGATGCTGGATTTTGAACCCACTGCGGCTCAGAAACCGGGTTTTTTCCCTTATCTGAGGCTTTCACCAAGAATTTTGGCAAAAACCCGGTTTCTCGGCCCCTCCACTGAACTTACGCACGGAGACTCAGAAACCGGGTTTTTTACCTGATCTGAGGCTTTTACCAAGGATTTTGGCAAAAACCCGGTTTCTCGGCCACGTCCGTAAATCTCAAATCTCAAATCCAAAACCGAAAATCGATTGACATTTGCCGATCGCACTTGTTACATTAATCATAGTCGTACTGAGTACGCTTTAATCAAGTAGTTATTGTTTTTCAAGTCCTATGGTAAAGATTGTCGGCATTGGTGGAAGTTTGCGGCCTGGCTCCTACAGCCAGTTAGCGCTGAAGATAGCAGCAGGACGGGCCCAGGCCCTGGGCGCGGAAGTTGAAATATTAGATTTGCGATCGCTCAATCTGCCCTTCTGCGACGGAGAGAATGATTATCACGATTACCCGGACGTGGAAAAGCTGCGGAATGGGGTGAAGCAAGCCGACGGTTTAATTTTGGCAACGCCGGAGTATCACGGTAGCGTTAGCGGTGCTCTCAAGAATGCCCTGGATTTGATGAGTTTCGAGCATTTGGACGGGAAAGTTGCGGGTGCAATCAGCGTGTTGGGAGGACAAGTCAACAGCAACGCCCTTAACGATTTGCGAACCATTCTGAGATGGGTACACGCTTGGGTAATTCCCGAACAAATTGCGATCGGACAAGCTTGGAAAGCTGGTAGTGCCCTGAAGGAAAGGATCGAGAGAATAAAACTCACGTCAAAGAAAAGTAGGCATTTAGAGTTGTAAATTAGCATTGTAATGATGCACAAACC
>NZ_JAEQCI010000113.1:0-41780 GCF_020738565.1 Microcoleus sp. PH2017_12_PCY_D_A
AAAAAGCCTCAAATGATTGCAGAGCAATTATTTGAGGTTTTGAGAATTCTGAATTCTTTTGAAATTAAATCCGATCGAATATCTGCGGAATGTGGGTAATAACATCAAGAAAGCGCTTAACTTGTTTTTCCCAAGTCCAATCGAGCATAAAATTCGCCGCAGCTAAACCGCGATTTTTGGCAGCTTCGCGATTAGTATAAACTTGCTCTAAAGCCTCGACCACTTCCTCAACATCAGACTCTCCCCAACCTTCTACACCGGGAAAATGAGCAGTCGGCTTAACTCGTCCCTGATGCGACAAAGGATAGCAAATATTGCTGTAAATTAAGTCTAAATGTCCGGTATTTGCTGATAAAATAGTAGGAATTCCGCAGGCCATACTTTCCATTGCAACTAAATTAGTGCCGCCTTCGCAGCGGTTGGTGAAAACAGCGCAGTCGGCTTCTCGCAATATTTGTCCGGCGAGGTGATTGGGGATTAAACCGATGTCGATAAAAGATTCAACTGGTAAACCGTTAGCTGCCAACCATTGGGAAATTCCTAAACTTCCGTCGCGGTTGATATTGGGAAGTCCCGCCACGTTTCCGGTTTGTTCGATTCCCAGCATATATTGAGGCCAGAAGTTGTGCCATGTTGTTAGTAGTAAAGCTTCTGGATGTTTGGCGCGAAATCGTTTGAAAGCGGCAATTACAATGTCTTGGCCTTTGCGATATTCGAGTTTGCCGCCGGAGAATATGACGAAGCGATCGCCAAATAAGTTAGATTTAGGTGCAGGATGGAAAATTGCGGGGTCAATTCCTTGATTTACCATCGCCACGTTAGTCAAGCCGCAGCTTCTCAAAACATCGGCATTCCAGTGGGAACCGGCGACGATGGCGCGATATTTTTTGGCTGTTTCTAGGGCTGCTGCGGTGATGCGGGTGTCTTCAAAAAAGATCACTCCTACTTGACAAGGGCTGATTAGGTGATTGTCAACTCCCGAGGATGCTAAGTTATTCCCCAAAGCGTACAGTACAGGAAAGTTACAACTAATTTGTTTGTCGGAATTTGCTGTTACTAATTCCTGAAATTGTTTCTGCTTTTCTACTGCGGGTAATAACAGGGATTTGTGCAGCGGATTGATGGATTCTGAGGTGATGGATGGCGGTACTAAAAGTGCAACTTCCCAGGCGGGATTTCGCAGCAGTTGCAGTGTTAAATTCATGCCGTAAATTCCCCAGCCGCTGGTGATGCTGACTGGCCAACTGATGCCAATTCCTGTTATTTGTGGCGGGGTTTCTGGGGGAATCTGTAGGGGTGGTGGATGGTGCGTGCCCGCCCCTTGGAAACGGGTAATTAGCTGTTCTAGGGCTGCTTTTATACGATCGCCCACGGCATCCCAATCACCCGCTTTTGACTGCCTAAACAACCGCACAGTGGGATACCAAGGGCTGTCTTCCCGTGTCAACATCCACCGCCAATCCGACATAAAAGAGAGCAAAATCCAAACCGGTTTACCCAAAGCACCGGCTAAGTGGGCGATCGCAGTATCAACACAAATTACTAAATCCAGTTGCGAAATAATCGCTGCGGTGTCGGCAAAATCGACGCAATGTTCGCTTAAATCGGGGATTTGCTGTTGATTTAATAAAGTTAAATCGCCCGCCGACAAGTCTTTTTGAAGGCTGTAAAAACTCGCTCCCGGAACATCTAAAAACTTCAGAAAATCGCTCAATTTACACGATCGCTCGTGATTCTTGCGGTGCAGCGGGCCGCCCGCCCACACAATACCTACTTTTAGTTTATTGTTCGATTCTAGGGAAATTTTACCATCATCGGGCGCAGTTAAATAAGGAATATTTGCCGGGATTGTTTCCAAAGTTGTTCCCAGAATTCGCGGCAAACTTAGCAGCGGCGCTTGCACCTGAAAATCTCGCAAATTCTGCGGGTTTGTTACTACATTATCTACGCCTGCCACTTTTTCAAACAAACGCTTCAGCGATTGATGACAAGCAACCATAACTTTGCCGCCTTTTTGCTTGACTAAAGGTGCGTAGCGGATAAAATGAATCGCATCGCCAAAACCTTGTTCTGGGTGCAATAAAATTGTTTTTCCATGCAAATCTGAACCATCCCAAAGCGGGTAATTGGTATATTGTTGTTCTAATTCTTGAGTTTGCCAGCGCGATTCGTATTCCGCAAAACCACGCTGGAAATTGCCAGTCAACAGCAAAGCAAATGCTAGTCTTAAACGTAACTCTGGAGATTCTGGAGAGAGTTGAATTGCTTTAGTATAGCAGTCGATCGCCTCCGCAACTCTTCCTTGTGATTCCAGGGCGCAACCTAAATATAAGTTGGTTTCGCCCAGGTTGGGATTGGTTGCTAGTGCTTGTTGGTAGTGCTCCATTGCCTCGGTTATTTGTCCGTTTTCCTGTTTGAGATAACCTAAATAAGTGTGGGCTTCGGCGTGGTTGGGCGAACCGGCAATTACTTGTTCGTAACGCGCGGCTGCGGCTGCTTTGTTGCCTTGTTTTTGTAATGCTTTTGCTATGTGAAACTGTACGTCTATTTCTGCGATCGCACTTGATGATTGTTTAGCTTCAGTGGGAGTGGGAATTAACTCTTGTAAAGCGGTTTTTATGCGATCGCCCACGCCATCCCAATCGCCCGGTTTTGACTGCCGAAACAACCGCGCAGTGGGATACCAAGGGCTGTCTTCCCGTGCCAGCATCCACCGCCAATCGGGCATAAAAGAGAGCAAAATCCAGACAGGTTTGCCCAACGCACCGGCTAAGTGCGCCACAGCGGTATCGACGCAAATCACTAAATCTAGTTGCGATATCACCGCCGCAGTATCGGCAAAATCGTTCAAATTGTCGCTCAAATCTATGACAGAAGTTTGAGTTAGCAAACTTCTGTCATCCGCCGACACTTCTTTTTGAAGGCTGTAAAAACTGACACCGGGAATGTCTAAGAATTTCAAGAAATAGCTGAAATCGCTCGATCGCACAAAATCCTTCAAATGTTCCGAACTTCCCGCCCAGACAATTCCTACTTTGAAATTGCGATCGCAATTTAGCGAAAATTGCCAATTCGGCGGCGCCGCTAAATAAGGAACATTCGCGGGTATATTGTCTAAAGTTGTTCCCAGAATGTGCGGCAAACTCATCAGGGGTGCTTGCACTTGAAAATCGGGCAATTCTTCCACCCGCACCGCCACTTGTTCGATGCCAGGAATCTGCTTAAATAAACGCTTCAGTTCTTGATAGCAAGATATAATGACTTTGCCGCCTTTTTGCCGGACAATTGCGGCGTAGCGCACAAATTGAATTGCGTCGCCCAAACCTTGTTCGCAGCGGAGTAAAATAGTTTGTCCGTTCAAATCTGAACCCTCCCAAACTGGCTTGTCAAAATTCAACCGCTGCAATTTCTTCGCCTGATCTGTGTGCCACCGCCACTCGTATTCTGCTAAACCGCGCGGCAAGTCGCCAGTTAACAGCAAGACTAAGCCTAAATTGAAGTGAGCTTTAACACAGTTTGGATCCAGTGCCAGGGCTTGATTGTAATATGAAATTGCCCGATTTACGTCTCCTAATAGTTCCACGGCACTGCCTAAATTAGTAAGAGCTTCTACATAATTTGGCTGCAAAGATATTGCTAGCTCAAAGCTAGAAATTGCCTGCTCTATTTTGCCCGCAGCCAAATATGAATTTCCCAGATTATAGTGTCCTTTAGGATTGTTCGGTTCTGCTTCAATGGCACGCTGGTAAAGCCGTTGGGCATCGGCTGGTTGACATTTTGCTTGCATCGCCGCGCCCAAATTTACTAGGGCGGACACGTAATTGGCATTGAAGGAAAGTGCTTGCTGAAAATAGACGATCGCACTTTGCAACTCGCCCTGCTGCTGGAGAGTCGCGCCGAGATTGTTCAAAGCTTTGACATAAACGGGATTTAGGGCGATCGCCTTTTGAAAACAAATTACAGCCTCGGCGATATTTCCCCGATCTTGCAGCAAAATACCCAAGTTATTTTGCGCTTGAGCGCAGTTCGGGTCAATTTCGATCGCGCGCTGATAATACGTCGCAGCTTCGGCTAAATCGCCTGTTTGGTGCAGCGTGACGGCTAAATTAGTAGCGGACTCGATCGAATCTGGCTGCAAAACCAAAGCATTTTTGAAATACGCGATCGCCTCGGCAAGATTTCCTTGGGATTTCAGCACGTTTGCGCGATCGAATTGTTTCCTAGCCAACTCAATATTAGACGGAATTTCTACGGGCTCTCTAGCTTCTTGATGCTGGGAAATTTTTGCTTTCAGCGCCAAAGTAGCCCGATCTAAAACTCCATCCCAATCCCCCGCTGCTGACTGGCGAAACAGCCTTGCACTGGGATACCAAGGACTATCTTCGCGCTCCAACATCCACCGCCAATCCGGCACAAAACACAGCAAAATCCACACTGGTTTGCCCAAAGCACCGGCCAAGTGCGCTACAGAAGTATCTACAGAAATCACTAAATCTAGAGCCGAGATTACTGCCGCAGTAACGGCCATATCGTGCAAATCAGAGCTTAAATCTGTGACGGGCATTTGCTCTAACCAAGTCCGATCTTCGGCTGTCATGTCCTTTTGCAAACTGTAAAAATCTGCTCCGGGAATATCTAACAGTTTTGCCAACAAATCTAGCGGGAACGATCGTACCTTATTTTGTGAATGTTGGGAATTTCCAGACCACACAATCCCTACTTTCAAATTAGGAGTGTTCCGCAGAGTGCATTCCAAACCGGGGGGCGGAGCTAAATAAGGAACATTAGCCGGGATTGTTTCTAAAGTTGTTCCCAGAATGTGCGGCAAACTCATTAACCGCGCGTGAACTTGAAAATCTGGCGCATCATCGGGATTAATTATTAACTCGTCGATTCCCGAAACTTGGGCAAATAAGCGGTGCAAGTGCGGCAAACACCAAACAATTACCTTGCCGCCTTTTTGCTTGACTAAATCTGCGTAGCGGATAAACTGAATTGCATCGCCCAAACCCTGTTCCGGGCAAAGCAAAATTGTTTTTCCCTCCAAATCTTTGCCGTCCCAAATCGGCTGAATAAAGTTGTGGAGCGGGAACTGTTTTTCTTTAATCAGGAGCCGCCATTCGTACTCGGAAAAACCGCGCTGCAACTCTCCAGACAGCAGCAAAGCCAAACCTAAATTTAGGTGAGATTCTGGGTTAGTCGCATTGAATTGAACTGCTTGACTGTAGCAGGTGACAGCATCGGCTAATTGCCTGCCATTGTGCAACACTTTTCCCAAACCGTTGAGGGAATTCATGTTACCGGGTTTCAACTCGATCGCCCTACGGTAACAATCGATCGCCTCTACCGTGTTTCCGGCTTCCTCAAAAGCTTTACCCAGATTGTTCAAAGCTTCGGGAAAGTCGGGTTGCAGGCTCAAAGCTTGCTGGTAACAGGCGATCGCACCTGCAATTTTGCCCTGTTTGTGCAGGACAATTCCTAGATTGCAGCGAGCGGCAGCATTGGCTGGTAACTGCTGAATCGCTTGCTGGCAAACGGCTAGAGCCTCATCTAACTTGTCTTGCTGTTGCAGGGAACTCCCCAAAGCGATCAGAGTTTCGGCTAAATTCGGTTGCAGCGCCATAGCTCGATCGTAATAGGCGATCGCATCTGCAATTCTGCCCTGTCGGATCGAGGCGTATGCTAAGTTGTGCAAGGCGTCCACATAATTGGGCTCCAGCGCGATCGCCCGTTGGTAATTCGCGATCGCGCGATCGTAATTCGCCCCCGCTTCCTCCCCTTGCTCCTCCAGCACAATGCCCAAATTCAAATAAGCCACAGCACAATCAGGATTGACTTGAATTGCTTGCTCGTAAAGCGAGCAAGCCTCCGCCACATCCCCTTGCTCTTCCCGCAGCAGGCCCAAATTAACCAGCGCTTCCGCGCAATTCGGATTCAAAGACAGCGCGCGCTCGTATTCTGCGATCGCCCCTTCATTCTCCCCTGCTTCCGCCAGCGCACTGCCCAAATTGCTCGCAGTTTCCCCCAAATTCGGGTCGATTTCTAGGGCTTGCCGGTAATGGGCGATCGCCTCTGTCAACCGCCCGCTTTGCTGTTTGACAACACCTAAATTGCTGTGGGCGGCTGCGTAATTCGGATCGATCGCGATCGCCCGCTGGTAACACTCGATCGCACCGCCCAAATTGCCCTGCTGCTGCAAATCTCGGCCCAGCCGCAACTCTGCATCCGCCAAATCCGACGGCACAAATCCAGCGGAAACAGCGCCTAGAGCCTCCGCCACCCGCTGAAAAACAGGTTCCCAATCGCCCCTTTCCCGTTGCCGAAACAGCCTTGCACTGGGATACCAAGGGCTGTCTTCGCGCTCCAACAACCACCGCCAGTCGGGGGAAAACGCCAGCAAAATCCACACCGGTTTGCCCAAAGCGCCCGCCAAATGGGCGACAGCGGTATCGACAGTAATTACTAAATCCAGTTTGGCGATCGCAGCAGCAGTATCAGCCAAATCGCCAAAATGCGGGCTCAAATCGACGATCGGCGTTCCATTCAACAGCGCGCGATCGGCCTCTAAAACCTCTTTCTGCAAGCTGTAAAAAGTTACGCCCGAAACGTCCAAAAGCGGCAGAAACTGACTTAAACCGCAAGAACGCTGCATATTTTTGCGGTGTTTGGGATTCCCCGCCCAGACAATCCCAACTTTCAAATTGCGATCGGGCAAAAGTCCAAATTCAGCATCCGCAGGCGGAGCTAAATAAGCAGCAGTTGCCGGAATTGTTGAGAGCCTTGTACCGAGAACATAGGGTAAACTCAACATCGGCACTTGCACGTCAAATTCCGGCAGCGGTTCACCTCTAACTATCAGTAAATCAATGCCATCAATCATGGCAAACAAACGGCGCAATTGCGGGTAACAGTCAACAATTACCCTACCGCCTCGATTTTTGACAATCTCAACGTAGCGAATAAACTGAAGCGAATCGCCTAAACCTTGTTCGGCGTGCAGCAAAACAGTCTTTCCCTGCAAATTGGAACCATCCCACAGAGGCCGGTATTCTCTCGCCGAAAGCGTATTTCCCGGCGCCGTCAAAAGACAGGAATGGCCTGTTTTAAATTCTTTAATTTGCCAGCGCCACTCGTATTCAGCGAGGCCATTTTCCAAATCTCCCGCCAACAGCAAAGCCAAGGACAAATTCAGGTGAGCGCTAGCATGATCCGGGCTGAGAGAAATTGCGCGTCTGTAACAGGCGATCGCATCTTCAACCGCGCCTTTTTCCAGAAAAGTCCTGCCTAAATTGTTGATAGCTTCCACAAAATCCGGCAGCAATTCCAGCGCTTTGTGATAATACTCCAGGGCCTCTTCTAAATTGCCCTGTTCTTGCAAAACCGTTGCCAAATTGTTGTAAGCTTCCCAGCTATGCGGCTGAATTTCCAGCGCCCGCCGGTACAAATCGAGCGCCCTTAAAAGTTCGCCCTTTTCTTGCAGCGCCACCGCTAAATTAATCAGTGCGGGCACGAAATCCGGTTCAGCAGCCAGAGCTTGTTCGTAATGTGCGATCGCCTCTTCAACTTTACCTTGTTCCTCAAAAATCTTTGCTAAGTTGTAAGCTGTTTGAGGAATATTGGGAGCGATGGCTAAAGCTTCCTGGTAATGCGGAATAGCTGCATCTAATTCCCCATTTTCGTGTTTGAGAAAACCATAATTAATTCGCGCTTGGAAACAATAGGGAGCGAGAAATATAATTTGTTCGTAAAGGGCGATCGCCTCTAGCTTATCGCCTGTTTCCATTAAATGTTCGGCTTGTTGCAATAAATCCTCTAAAACAGCCGAATTTTGGTCGCCCGTTGCGACAACAGATGTCTCAATTCCCTGGGAATGCTTGACTGCTGAGTCATTTCCTAAAGCTTCGCCCGCAGTCACAAATATTTGTTTGTTTTCCTCAACCAAGCTGGCGCCTGTTATTTCCAGCGGCAGATTTTTCGCAGCATCCTCGCCAGAAGTAGCAGAATTGGCGATCGCAAATAAACTCAAAGCCGCCTGCACATCCTGAAACAATTCTTGCCAACTTTCCGGCTGACTTTGGCGGAAAAGCCTTGCAGTTGGATACCAAGGATTGTCTTCGCGATCCAGCAGCCAGCGCCAGTCAGGAGCAAAAGAAAGCAGCACCCAAACCGGTTTACCCAAAGCACCAGCCAAGTGTGCAACAGAGGTATCGACACTAATCACTAAATCCAGTTGAGATATAGCCGAAGCCGTATCAGCAAAGTCGCTCAGATGCGGGCTCAAATCCGGTATTAAGTGCTGGTGCAACAAAGTGCGATCGCACTCCGACAAGTTTTTTTGTAAACTATAAAAAGCAATTCCCGGCACATCCAAAAATTGCATAAAATCGCTCAAACTGCAAGAGCGCTGATTATCTTTCCGGCGCTGCGGACTTCCCGCCCAAACAATCCCCACCTTCAATTTTGCATCAGAAGCCAGCGCAAAATTGCACTCAGCAGGCGGAGCCAAATAAGGAACATTTGCCGGGATTGTTTCCAGAGTTGTCCCCACAATCCTCGGCAAACTCATCAGCGGTGCGTGAACGTCAAATGCTGGCAAATTCTCAAAACAGACTGATAAATATTCAATGCCGGCAACAGTCGCAAACAACCGCATTAAATCTGGATAGCAAGCCACGATAACTTTAGCGCCTCGGCGGTGCAAAATCGGCGCGTAGCGAATAAACTGAATCGAGTCGCCGAAGCCTTGCTCGAGGTGGAGTAAAATAGTTTTCCCCTGCAAATCCGCACCATCCCAAAGCGGCTGTGGAAATTGTCTCGCTTCTACTTGGGAAGTGCGCCACCGCCACTCATATTCAGCAAAACCGCGCTGAAAATCTCCAAACAATAGCAAAGTCAAGGCTAATTCCAGATGTGCGATGGCGTTGTCTGGCTGCAATTCCAAGGCTCGACGGTGACAAGCAAAAGCCTCTTGAAATTCTCCTAAATCGACTAAAGCGTGGGCGAGATTGTTAATAGCATCCACGAAGTCCGGCTTAAATTTTAATGCTTGTCGGTAGTGGGAAATTGCTGCTTTAGTATTGCCTTGTTCGTGGTAAAATGCTCCGACATTGTTCTGAGCTTCGGGATTGTTGGGTTCTAATGCTATAGCTTGCTGGTAGCAGTCGAAAGCTTCGGCTAATTTACCTTGCTGCTGAAAAATTCTTCCCAACCCGATCAGAGAATATGTCAATTTTGGATTAATTTTTAAAGCGTGCAGGTAACAGGCGACTGCCTCATTTAATTGATTTTTATCTTTTAATAAGCCTGCCAAATTGTGGGCAGTTTCCAGCAGGCTTGGATCGAGCTGGAGCGCTGTTTGATAATAGGAAATTGCCGAGTCAATTTCGCCCAAGTGCTGTTTGAGCCAGCCCAAATTGTTGTATGCTAGTGCGGTATTTGGTGAAAGTTGGATGACTTGTTCGTAACTGGCGATCGCCCTTTGACTTTCCCCTCGATCCATCAAAACATGGGCTTTGTTTAAATGTGCCTCTACAAAATCGGGGTTTTGGGCGATCGCGCGATCGTAAAAGTCGATCGCCTCAGCCACTTTTCCCTGCTGTCTGACTGCAATTCCCAACAAACACAACACATTTGCTGATTCCGGCTGCACTTCCACAATTTGCCGATACAAATTTTCAGCTTCTAACAAACGCCCCGCTTGGTGATATTCCCAAGCTATGTTTAAAGAATCTTCAGCACGCATTTTGACGGCAGATTTTTGCAATTTTTTCTTAGAAGCCATAGTTGTCTTTGTTGTTTGGGAGTTCGCCAACTTGTAATTGCCAACTTATTCTACTAATCCGTTAACTATTCCTACCTTCTTCCCTCAACATCCCTGCGTTAAATCCGTTACATCCGTTACATCCGCTACAAAATCCGCTGCCGAACTTCTACCCCAACAAACAAGCTGCGGGAAAAATCAAATATTCCAAGAAAAACAACTTCCAGATAAACTGATAAAAATCAGCAATTTCTTTTTGCTCGTCCAAATTAACCTTCGCACTCCAAAACCACATCAAACCCAAAGCCACCAAATGAGCAACCGCCAAAAACACTAAATTAACATTACTAGACAAGGCGACAGATCCGGCTAAAGTCGCGCCCAAATAGCAAACCGTCAATACCCAGCGAGACAAATTAAAGACAGCAGGCTTGCCCAGCTCGATCGTAAACGTAGTAATATTGTATTGCTTGTCGCCCTCCATGTCAGGGATATCTTTGAAAATGGCGATCGCAAAAGTAAACACGATCACAAAAACCGTCAGCACCCAAACTTGGGCCGGAATCACCAAAGACAGACTATTTAAGCTCCAGCCCGAAAAAACGCTTTTCGCCCTAGACAAACCCAAAACCCAATTAAAGTGTAGAAACAGCCCTAAATTGACGATCGCCCCCCGCACGCCCAAAATGCACAGCGCCGCCCAAAAAGGAAACCGTTTCAACCGAATTGGCGGCAGAGAATAAGCAGTCCCGATCGCCAAACTAACGCCAACTGTAGCCAGCAAAAACGGGCCTTGCAAAACAGCAGTCACAACCGCGATAATTCCCGCGGCAATTACAATCCACTCCCCAGTTTTGCGAGAAAACGCTCCCGAGGCGATCGGCAAATAAGGCTTATTAATTTTATCAATTTCAACATCTTCTAACTGGTTCAATCCCACAATATAAATATTGCCGCCAATGCAAGCCAACCAAGCAAAAGCTAGCGGCAGAAGTATCGGATTCACAAATAATCGAGTGCTTTGGGCGATCGCATACAAAGCCATTACGCTCAACGTAGTCCCGATAATCGTATGCGGTCGAGAAAACTCCCAAAATGCACTCACCCAGCGCTGCATCACATCATTTTTATCAATCCCAGACTTGTCGATCGAATCCTTACCCATAAATCACACAAACGCACCAAAAATAATATTCTGTAGGGTGCGCATTGCGCACCTTACGCCTTAACTTAAAAGTCAGTAAGGTGCGCATTGCGCACCCTACTCATCACACTCAAAACTCAAAATTTCTCTGATATAGCGGTTCTCAAAAAAGAGAGGTATGCCCACGGCGGCCTAGGCCCGCGGCGGCCTAGGCCCACGGCGGCTTATGCCCTATAGCACCTCATGTTACTGAGAAAGGCTATATTCTTTTCCTGTTATTTTACAGCACAAATCAGCCCGAAACGAATCAATCCGCTCTCATATCCCCGGCTCATCAATCCGAGAGCAAGTGCAGCTTGAATAGTCGTCCAACCGCTAGTCAGTAAACCCCAAATAGCACTCGGAGTAAAAGCAGAATCGATCACCACATCCCAAAAAGGAGCCACAGCTTTTGACCAATCAGCGCTGCGAATACTTGTCAGAGGCAAACTGCGGACAATTTCCTCATATTCCGGCAAAGAAATCACGTAAGGCAAAGCATAAACTCGGTAAATTTCTGCCAATTCCCTCCTCTCTGCATCTGTCAATTCTCCCGCCGTTTCTCCCAGCGGGCGGTGACACCAAGTAGCCAAAATCAAAGTTCCTCCCGGCTTTAGTACGCGGCAGCATTCCTGCAAAAACTTAATTTTGTCCGGCATATGTTCCCCGCTTTCGAGCGACCAAACTAAGTCGAAGGACTCATCAGGAAAAGGCATATTTAAAGCATCTGCCACCAAAAAGTTAACATTGCTTTCTAGCCCAGCAATTTTAGCGCGTTCCTTTGCTCTGTTTGCCTGTACCGGACTCAGCGTAATGCCGGTCGCTGTCACCCGATCGCCCGCTTGATTTGGTTGGCCCGATCGACTAAAATCAGGCTCGACCCCACCATCCGACTTTAAATTATTTTGCGCGATCGAACCAAACTTTTCGGTTAAATACAACGTGCTCCCGCCAATGCCGCAACCGACATCCAAAATGCGGTAAGGTTCTGATAGTGCCTGCTCTGTCGGCACTCGGGCCCAGCCCAGCAGTTCCTCGATCAAATCAATCTGAGCCTGTCGGCGCTCTTTTTTCAAATTGCCATCCGGGCCGTAGTAACCGTGGTGCATATGTTCGCCCCACACCTGCTCCCACAAACCGCTAGAAGCGTCGTAAAGTTGCTGAATTTGCTGGTAAAGTGTTGATGTCATCGCACGATCGCAAGTTGTTAAAGGAATTCTACCGTTATTTTCCCGTTGTTGTCATCGAAGTTGGCGGCGATCGTGCGATCGACCGCAGACACTCGCAGACATATCCTTATTTCAAGCTCGACGATCGATTTGTGCCTTCCCTCTCAAATCTCAAATCTCAAATCTCAAAATCTCAAAATCCCCAATCTAAAATCCCCAATCTAAAATCTAAAATCGAATGACTGTCTCGCGAACCATTGCTTTGGGATTTCTCGCCGTCATTACCGCAGGTGCTCTATTACTGATGATGCCATTTTCCACAATAGATGGAACTTGGAGCGATCCAATCACAGCACTCTTTACCTCTACTTCCGCTGTCTGCGTCACAGGCTTGTCGGTTGTAGATGTCGGAAAATATTACTCTTTTTGGGGGCAACTGTGCCTAGTTTTACTGGTGCAAATAGGAGGCTTGGGCTACATGACAGCCACGACTTTCTTGCTGCTGTTATTGGGCCGCCGCTTTGGCTTGAAAGACAAAATTGCCCTGCAACAATCCCTTGACAAACCTGGACTAGCCGGTGTATTGCAACTCGTGCAGTCAATTCTAGCAACAACCCTGTTGTTTGAATTAACAGGAGTGTTTTTGTTGATGTCGGTTTTCGTCCCAAAATACGGATTTAACCAAGGCGTGTGGTCTGCTATATTTCACAGCGTTAATGCCTTTAACAACGCCGGGTTTAGCATCTATTCAGATAGTTTGATGGGCTACGTAAATTCCCCTGCGATCAACTTCACCGTCACCGGTTTGATCGTATTTGGGGGAATCGGCTATCAAGTAATTATGGAACTGTACCTGTGGTTGCGCGATCGCTTCAACAAAAGCCCGATCTGCACAGTTTTTTCCCTCAACTTCAAAGTTGTTACCACTACAACTGCTGTCCTTTTAATTTTAGGAACGGTAGCATTTTTACTGCTAGAATACAACAACCCAGCAACTTTCGGCCCTCTCAATTTTCCGCAAAAGGTGATGGCAGCTTGGTTTCAATCAGTTACTCCCCGCACGGCAGGATTCAATACAATTGATATCGGCAAAATGAGCGAAGCAGCGCTATTTCTGACGATCGCCCTCATGTTTATCGGCGCCAGTCCCGGCAGCACCGGCGGCGGCATCAAAACCACAACTTTTAGGATATTGTTTAGCTGTACCGCAGCAGTTCTAGAAGGCCAGGAAGAGGTGCAGTGCTATCAGCGTCAAATCCCGCCCGCACTGATTCTGAAAACCATTAGCGTAGTCTTCGGCTCGCTGTTAGTCGCCTTCACATCTGCAATTTTAATTGAACTGACCAATCCCCAACTAGAATTTATCCAAGTGCTATTTGAGGCAGTTTCAGCTTTTGGCACCGTCGGCCTTTCCACAGGGATTACAGCCAAGATTTCGGCGATCGGCAAATTAATTTTGATTGCTACGATGTACATAGGTCGGGTTGGCGTACTGCTGCTGATGAGTGCCGCTGTCGGCGACCCCAAACCCAAAACTTTTAAGTATGCTGAGGAAAGTTTGTTAGTCGGATAGCAAAATCATACCTCGTTCCTGATAATCTAAACAATGGGTAACAACCCAAATCCATTTTTACAAATCAAAAGGAGGCAGCGCTGTCTATGTTAAAATTTGAATATCCAGACCTTCAGCGCTGAATATGAGCGTGAACCTTTCATCTTTAAAATTTTTTCGCAGTTTGCGGGCCGAAAACAAGCAATTTGCAGTTATTGGTTTGGGGCGTTTCGGCAGAGCTGTGTGTTCGACTCTGCACGGCTTGGGCTACGAAGTCCTCGGGGTTGACACCGACGAAAAAAAAGTAACTCAAGCTTTGAGCGATCGCATTTCGGCTCACGTTTTGCAGTTAGATTCTACAGAGCCTAGCGCTCTACAGGAAGCAGGTATATTTGAATTTGAAACAGTGATTGTGGCGATCGGCAATTACCTCGCCGAAAGCATTACCACCACCCTCAACCTAAAAGAAGGCGGGGTAACTCACGTCATCGCCAAAGCTTCCTCGGAAACTCACTTAAAACTGTTGAAAAAAGTCGGCGCCGATCATGTAGTTTTTCCCGAACGAGAAATGGGCTGCTCTTTGGCCCGCATTCTTACACAACCCAGCATTTTAGAACGCTTTGACCTCGACCCTAATCACAGCATTGTTGAGTTGCTCGTTCCTGAAAAATTTGACGGTAAAACCATTGCCGATTTGGATCTGAGGCGCCGGTACGGTTTGAACTTGCTCGCAGTCGGCCGCGGCGACAATTTCGAGATCAATCCCCAGCCAAACGAACGCTTGAAAAACGGCGAGGTGATGGTAGTAATTGGTTCTAATAAAGATATCAATCGCTTGCCAATTTAACAGCTCGCCATTTGAGATACTCGATTCTGTAGGGTGCGCAGTGCGCACCTTATATTATGTCCGATATTATGTGTTCTGGAAGAACCACCTCGATCTTTTAAATTTTAACCTAAATATCTAGAGTTAATTTCACCAATGCTGGGGTTGCAGCTTCCGATGAGAAGACAGCCGGAACAATAGCCAAAAACGAAATTTTCTCAAAAAAGTAGAAGCACCCCTGAACCCTCCCGCAACTTAAGCAGCGCGCGAGGCTTGAAAAATTAGCCGAGTTTTAAAATCTTGTCCAAGTAAGCTTTGCCAAAAACCAGCACTGCCAACACTAGGGCGAGTTCAACAGGCCAAGGACACAGGGCCAAAAACCAAATTAGCGAACACACCCCAATAATTGCAGCTATGGGAGCCGGAATCCCGTCTAGCGTTCTGTTGTCAGTCCCAGCAGTCACGAGCCCAGCGATCAAGCAGAGCGTAAACGGAATCAAGCAACTTGCGATCATGGCTTTTACCTCATTAAATTTTTTTTACATATGGCAGATGAGCTTATTGTAACGATACATTAAAAATTCGGAAATATACCAGAAACTTTGATATTATTTAATGTTACGTAACGAATACCCTCTGACAAAAGTTGTTAAATTTTGAGCTTTGACTCTGTCCGAAGCCATGAAGTAGCTGAGCCGAAGGCAGAATTTGGGAATTTTGGTTTTGGCATCCGCGATCGCAGCCGAATACCTGGAGAGGAACTGCGATGCACCCTCGATCGCAGTTCTGGAATACATCACCGACAAAATGGGACACTACGGAGGCTGGGCTGATTTCCGGTAGCCTGCCTTTTTGCTGTCTGTACAGACACGATGTCTGTAGAAGGCCGATCGCCCCGCTAACCTTTGGCTCGATCGAACAAAAGATGATATTGCTGGGCGACCTTTTTGTGATGGATTGTGCGATCGGTCTTTGCTTCCCCATCTCTCACTAAAAAATAAATTCCCAAGCCATTAACCGCCTTTTTTGCCGCCATTAATTAATATAAATAATTAACAATAAATTGACTAAAATAACCCCCTATTGTATAATCGTAAACCCTCCCTATAAAAATAGCCGACACTTGACAACTAATCACCGAAAAAGTTAACTATTTAATAGATAAAACTCCTACAGCAATGATCTCATACCTCATCTCATTTTCCTACGGTATTTGCCTGCTACTATCCCTCATCGGTTGGGGAAAAGTCCTCAACCACATCCTGTTCCCCAACCAGCGAATTGACTGGGGACAAAGAGCCGCTTGGGGTCTAGCTTTTAGCATTCTAATTGGCGGCATCTTAAATGCAACCTGGACTATTTCCCAAACCACAATTCTATTTTTTTTAGGTTTGGGACTCATTTACTGTCTAATAGACTTAGTAAATCACAGACAATTAATTATTAATAATATCTTGCACCTATTTCAAGAATGCCGCAAAAATAGAGTCATCTTAGCAGGCATTGCCATAGTTAGTCTACTAATTTTAATTCAATACGCCGGATGGCTTTATACAGGCAGAATCAACATTGCAAATATGGTCTACGCTGACGGGTTTAATACCAGCGACGACTACCACGCTTACTTAGTATTTCCCCACAAAATGCTGCAACTCGGTTCCATGGGCCCAGACCCTTTTAGCGAACGAAGAATAGTATCTTTCGGTGGGCAGTCATTTCTCCAAGCATTGATTTTAAGCGGACTTTCCGACACTAATTTCAACCTCATCGATCCCGCTTTGCCCCTGATAATTACTGTCGGACTAATTCTCGGGTTTTTCAAAGAAAATAAAGCCTCAACCAAACGAATCATCTTCACTATTTTATTCTTGCTTTTGATTCCACTCCCCAAAGCTAACACTACAAGTATCATGCTACCCGTTGCTTTATTTGTAAGTTTGTTCGGGACGCTTGACAGTAAAGAAATAGAAGGCAACCATTGGGCGGCAAATGCTTGCATATTAGCTTTAATTGCTGCGGCTATTTGTGCTTTAAAATCCTCGCTGATACCCGCCTGTGTATTTCTATTTGCCGCGAGCTATCTTTGCTATTTAATTAGCTCCAAATCAAAACAAAAAGTTTTATTTGAATTGGTCTTGACAACCGTCTTAATCGGAGTATTTCTAATGCCTTGGATGATTTCAATGTATCAATCCTCAGGCACTTTATTGTATCCTCTATTGGGAAAAGGCTATCACGCCTCCGCCTACGGCATTACCTTCAAATCAGGTTCGACGTTATTCGGGACTGCTAAAAGCGCCATGACAGCATTCCAAGGTATTTACGTTTTTATACTGATATTGCTCGGCTGTTTGAGCTTGAGCATCCGACCTTGGAAGTTTGGCAATTTACCCGAAGAAACCTCCTTCTCGAACCGCCAAGCAGTTTTATCTATGACAATTGCAGCGGGATTGGCGACAATTGCTGTAGGCGTACTTACCGAAAATGCTGACCCTTTTCGCTATTCATTTTCTCACCTTTTCCCAGCAATTTTAATATTGATAGCGGTCGCAATGACCGACACTGGAGCATTAAACAAAAATGGAACAGCCAATTTCTTTATTGTTGCAGTATTTTGTGCGGGATTGGCAATTAGCTATAACTGGCCTATCGCTAAACAGACTTATTCAGCTTATGTAAAAAATATTGAATTTGGGCTAACAAATCCATCCTTAGTTACAGCAAAGCAAAAATCGCAGTACGCAGCAATGCAGGAGTCTGTGCCACAGGGAGAAACCGTTTTGACCAGACTAGATGCACCTTTTATCCTCGACTTCAAACGCAATCAAATTTTCCTAGCAGACTGGCCGGGGGGAGCGAGTTTGCCGCCCGGTATGCCTGCATTCAAAGGCCCTGAAGCCTTAGCCAACTATTTAGTTTCAAAATCTATTCGATACATAGCTTATTCGTCTTGGAGCCTCAATCATCCCGCAGATGTAGATACTTCTGGCCCTGGATTGTCATCTTGGTTTCGACTGCAAGCAAAACTCTCTCACGACTTTCGGGATAACGTGCGACAACTTGCAAAAACTCGCAAAAAACTTTATGAAGACGGAGAAAATTTTGTGCTGGATTTGGGAACTAAAGCCATCTCTACGGGTTTGTAGTTCGGAACAGTTGTTAGAATCAAAGCAAGCTGAAAAAGTCTTGCATGATACGCTAATGATAGCGGTAAGGTGCCCATTGCGCACCCTACAATAACTAATGATAGCGGTAAGGTGCCCATTGCGCACCCTACAATAACTTTATTCAGGCATTCTTTGTGAACAATAACTTTATTCAGGCATTCTTTGTGAGCGGTAAGGTGCCCATTGCGCACCCTACAATAACTAATGATAGCGGTAAGGTGCGCATTGCGCACCCTACAATAACTTTAATCTTTAGTCCGCGGAGGTGGACTTTGTTTGACAAGGAGCGGTTTCAACCGCGCCCGTCTTATCTAATCAAAGGGGATTTTTAACATAAAAGAGCAGATTGGATATCAAACCGAGAAGCCGAAAATGTCTGGTAGAAACTTGAGCATCTGCTGGCAACATCTTTAACACATCTTTCTCGGATAATAGGTTGAGATTCTCCTCTTTGGCGAAGAAGTTTTTGCCGAGCAATCTCAACAAAGCTCGAAACCAAGAAGGGGGAAACCAGTGTATTAGGGGAACAGCAGTATGGAATTCTACGGGATACCAGCGGTTGGGAGTGGTGATGCAGCAAGTTTTGCCGACTCGGCAAAGTTCCCGAACAAAGGCTTTTTGCTGAGTTCTATTGCCGACGTGTTCGATTACGGCAAAACTCACGACTAAATCAAAACTTTTGTCGGGAAATGGTAAGGTCAACCCGTCGGAACGGACGTATTTTAAACCGGGATATTCTTCTTCTAAAAACGCAGCATCTTCCATGCCGACTGCGGTTATTTTATGGGGGTACGGATAGAGTTTTTCAAAGAAATTGCAATCTTCGCGGCGGTCGGAAGTTACTCCTACATCGAGGACTGTTGTGTCGTCGCTGGGATTGGCTAATGCCAGGAGCAAATCGAACATTTTTTGGCGGGCGTACCAAGATAGTTTAGTTGCGAAACCGCCTAGCTTGGGACCGATATACTCGCTGGATTTGTTTTTAGTTACTGTCATAGGATTTGAGGTTTTGGATGCACTGATTATATGGGTGAAGCGTGATTGTTCGCGATCGCTTTAACACAGCATTTGGGCAAGTCAGTCGATTTTAGATTTTAGATTTTAGATTTTAGATTGACTCGATATATTAATTGGGGAGCTTGAAGCTTGGTCTAAAATCTAGGGATATCTACTCAGGAGCGTCGGCAGCCTGTATCTGTTTGTGGGCGGGTTGAAATCATCTTTGCTGACAATGGTAATAAGATTTGAGGTTGAATTATTTTACCTGCGTTTTAAGCTCAGGACGCTGAGAAAAAAGCTGGACAGAACCATCTGCAAACCGACGGTCAGGCAGGTGAGCGAGGGAATAACTAAACGCAGAGTTTTAGAAGGGTCTAGAGAACCGAAAGCAGTTTCGCTCCAGATAGTTAATGACAAGAACGAGCCAATTATTCCGATTAATATTAGCGTGAATCCGACAATCAATCCTGTCTCTAGGGTGACATAGCGAAATATTTTGTTTAGTTTGGGGTCTTCCGGCAACAGTTTCTCGCTGATGGCGAAAAATTTGGTGAAGAAAGCGAATGTTACTGCTTGAAAACCGACGATAATTGCGATCGCACTATAAAGCAGCGTATGTACATCAAAGCTGATACTTCCAATTTTTTGAGTACCGGGTAACAGCCAAATGCCAACAATTAAACCCAATATCATCAGCGCTGTACCGGGATACAGAAACAGCCACCGGGGGCTGTACAGCAGCAAAAATCGGAGGTGGCGCCAGCCATCTCGCCAAGTTCGCAGGTGTGGCGGGCGCGATCGGCCGTCGGGAGAGAGTACGGTTGGGACTTCAGTTATTCCCAACTTGTACAGAGATGCCTTGACGACCATTTCGCTGGCAAATTCCATGCCCGTTGTTTGCAAGTCGAGTTTCAAAATTGAGTCTCTCCTGAAACCTCTGAGCCCGCAGTGAAAGTCGCCGGCGGGACTTGAAAAGAATAAGCGCCCAACCCATGTCAGCACCGGATTTCCTAAATATTTGTGCAGCGGCGGCATGGCCCCCGGTTTGATGCCTCCTTGAAAGCGGTTTCCCATGACTAAATCGCAGCCTCCCCGCAATTTTTCGACAAAGGCGCCGAGGCTGGAAAAGTCGTAGCTGTCGTCAGCGTCGCCCATGATAATATAAACTCCGCGCGCTGCTACGATGCCTCCCATCAGGGCGCTGCCGTAGCCTTTGGCTGCTACGGGTACGACTCGGGCCCCCAATCTGGTGGCGATATCTTGAGAACCGTCTGTGCTGCCGTTGTCTGCTATGATGACTTCGCCGGCAATATCAAGTTCGCGCAGGGACTTCTGTGCTTTGTCGATACAGATTTCTAAAGTTTCTGCCTCGTTGAGGCAGGGCATGAGTATTGAGAGTTCGAGACTGTATTCCTCGCTGGTGTTGGTCTGTTCTGCCATATGTTTGTTCCAGGCGTTACTGGCGATCGACAATACTTACTGTTCCAGTATCTATGCTTAAATTATTAGTGGTGAAGAAAACTCAACAAAACTTAATTAAAGTTTTTCCGGTTTTTGGGGATGGCAATTTTTGCTGTAATACTAGGTTACTTAATTTATGAGTAGAAGCGTTTTTCTAGTTTTGCTCGCTGCTATTTTGTGCAGTGTGGTAGGTCAATTTAGCCTGAAAGCGGGAGCGAAAATATTAGGGCCGATTGGCGCTGCTAATTTAGTTGAAAAAGTTATCGCAATGGCAACTCAGCCTTTGATAGTTGGAGGTCTGTGTTTGTATGCAGTTTCTTCGATCGGCTTTATCGTAGTTTTGTCTCGCGCCAACATTAGCATAGTCTCGCCTTTACTGTCAATTAGTTACTTATTTACTGTTCTCGGCGGCAAAATTGTATTTAACGAGCCTTTGCCGCCGCTGCGGTTGGTAGGTGTGGGGCTAATTATGACGGGAGTAATTTTTGTACTCAGAGGTCAGGCTGGGGGAGTGACTGGCGGCAATTAATACGATTTTAGGTTTTAGATTTTAGATTTTATATTCAAGCGGTAGGGTGCGTCGCAATTAAAAATCCCTAGTATAAGATCGATCGTCTAATAGCCACGCACCTATGCTAATAGGATTTGAGATTAAAGACTTGAAGATTGAAGCAGTAGGGTGCGTCGCAATTAAAAATCCCTAGTATAAGATCGATCGTCTCATAGCGACGCACCTAGGCCATCGCCCATTGAGCAAACCAACTCAAAAATTATAGCGGTTCGATCGCGTAGTGAGGTATGCCTGCGTGCCCGCAAACCCCATGCCCGATGCCCTGTTTGGCCTATGCCCCATGCCCCATGCCCCATGCCCTAGACCGGATAGTACCTCATCTTTCTGAGAACCGCTATATGTTTGTGTCCTCTGAGTCTATGAATCCACTTCAATTATTGCGCGATCGCACGGCCGTTCTGGCTACTATGCACCAAAAAGAACGAGCGATGGCTCCCATTTTGGAACGAGAATTAGGCGTCAATATCCTAGTACCTGCGGATTTTGACACTGACCCATTCGGCACCTTCACCAGAGAAGTTAAACGCTTAGGTACTCAAATAGAAGCGGCTCGCCAGAAAGCAGAAAAAGCTCTAGAAATTGCGGGCGCAACTCTTGCCTTTGCGAGCGAAGGTACTTTCGGCCCTCACCCAATGATGCCGTATCTGCCAGCCAACAGAGAAATTGTAATCTTATTAGATAGAGCCAACAATCTAGAACTAATCGGCGAATCTTTGTCCGTGGAAACTAACTACAGTCACCAGCTAGTTGTCAGTATAGAAGAAGCCGAGGATTTTGCCCAAAAATCTGGATTTCCCGAACACGGACTGGTGGTTGTAGTTGGCGAGGCTGCACTAGGTAAGGGCGAAATTGTCAAGGGCATTGCGACTGAAAAACAACTTTTTGATGCTGTATCGGCAGGTTTGAAACAATCGTCAACTGGCAAAGTTCACGTCGAAACAGATATGCGGGCGATGTACAATCCAACTCGGATGAAAAACATCGAAAATGCAACTCTCGATTTAGTTAAAAAATTCAAGCAATTCTGCCCGGAGTGCGGTTGGCCGGGTTTCGAGGTTGCCCAGAGGAAAATCGGGTTGCCCTGCGGACTTTGCTATTTTCCGACTCAGTTGGTGCGATCGACAATTTATCTATGCAAAAATTGCGGTTATACTAAAGAAGAACTGTTTCCCGATGGTCGAGAGACTGCCGATCCGGCTCAGTGTCAGTATTGCAACCCTTAAAAATAAGTTACTAATGATAGCCGTAGCAACCGATCGCAACTGGAAACCCGTTATTAAAGAATTTGAGGCTGTAGTCGGCAAAAACGGCGTAGTGCAGCGCCGTGAAGAATTGATTGTTTACGAGTGCGACGGACTCGCCAGCTACCGCCAGCGCCCCGCCGTGGTGGTGTTGCCGCGAACTACCGAGGAAGTGGCGAATTTGGTCAAAATATGCGATCGCAATTCCATTCCCTGGGTAGCCAGAGGCGCAGGAACCGGGCTTTCCGGCGGCGCTTTACCAGTAGAAAACTGCGTGCTGATTGTCACCGCCCTGATGCGAAAAATCCTGAAAGTAGACTTAGAAAATCAGCAAGTAGTCGTACAACCGGGAGTAATTAATAACTGGGTAACGCAAGCAGTTAGCGGCGCCGGTTTCTACTACGCGCCCGATCCTTCGAGTCAAATTATTTGTTCGATTGGCGGCAACGTTGCCGAAAATTCTGGCGGCGTACACTGCCTGAAATACGGAGTTACAACCAATCATATTTTAGGATTAAAATTGGTAATTCCCGACGGTTCGATTGTCGAGGTTGGCGGCGAAATTCCCGAAATGCCAGGTTACGATTTAACGGGTATATTTGTCGGTTCCGAAGGCACTTTAGGCATCGCCACAGAAGTTACTTTGAGAATTCTCAAAGCGCCAGAATCGATTTGCGTTTTGTTGGCAGATTTTCCTAGCATAGAAGCAGCGGGCGAATCGGTTTCCGATATTATCAGCGCTGGCATTATTCCCGGCGGCATGGAAATTATGGACAACATCAGCATCAATGCTGTCGAAGATGTGGTAGCAACTGGATGTTATCCCCGGGATGCGGCGGCAATTCTGCTCGTAGAAATTGACGGTTTAGAAGTGGAAGTTGCTACCAACAAGCAGCGAATTGCGGATATTTGCAAGCAGAATGGTGCGCGAAATATCACCACGGCTCACGATCCGGAAACGCGGATGAAAATTTGGAAAGGGCGGAAAGCTGCTTTTGCGGCGGCGGGTCATCTCAGCCCGGATTATTACGTGCAAGACGGCGTAATTCCGCGCACGCAAATGGCTTATGTTTTGAAAGAGATTGAGGGTTTGAGCGAGAAATACGGCTACCGAATTGCGAATGTATTTCATGCAGGAGATGGGAATTTGCACCCGCTGATTCTGTACGATAATTCGGTAAAAGGTGCGCTGGAAAAGGTGGAAGAATTGGGCGGGGAAATTCTCAGGCTGTGCGTGAAAGTTGGCGGCAGTCTTTCGGGGGAACACGGGATTGGTGCTGATAAGAAGTGTTTTATGCCGGATATGTTTTCGGAGGTAGATTTGGAGACGATGCAGTGGGTGCGTCAGGTGTTTAATCCGAAAGGTTTGGCGAATCCTGGGAAGATGTTTCCGACGCCGAAGACTTGCGGGGAAGCGGCGAGGGCTAAGGTGGAAACGATGAAGAAGTTGGAGGGTGCGGAGGTTTTTTAATTCGCTATTTATGCGGTAAGGTGCGCATTACTGAAGTCATTGAGGCATAATCTCTATATGTAGGGTGCGCAATGCGCACGGCGGTGCGCATTGCGCACCCTACGTTAGTAAGTAGTTGGTAATTGCGCACCCGACGTTAGTGAGTAGTCGGTAACGCTAATGTGCGATCGGCATTTTGATAATAAATTCCGTGCCTTTCCCCAATTCTGAAGTACAATATAATTCTCCTTTGTGTTTTTCTACAATAATTTGATAGCTAATTGACAAACCCATTCCCGTGCCTTTACCAACGGGTTTAGTAGTAAAAAATGTATCGAATATGCGCTGCTGAACTTCCTCAGTGATTCCCGGCCCGGTGTCGGCTATTTTGATTTCTACAAAATTGCCGACAACTTCGGTACAAATTCTAATTTGGCGGAAATTTTCGGGCATTTCTTGAAAAGTTTGCTTACTGTTTGCATCATCTAAAGCATCTATCGCATTACTGAGAATATTCATAAAAACTTGATTGAGTGGGCCCGCGAAACACTCGACAAGCGGCAAGTTTCCGTATTCTTTGACAATTTGAATTGGCGGCTTTTCGCCGTTTCCTTTTAAACGGTGATTGAGAATTAGCAGGGTGCTGTCAATACCTTCGTGGAGGTTAACGGGTTTCATCTGTGAATCGTCGTGCCGTGCAAAGTTCCGCAGCGACTGCACAATCTGGCAAATCCGCTCGACGCCAACGCTCATTGAAGATACTATTCTGGGTAAATCTTCAGCTAAAAAGTCGAGATCGTTCTCTTCTGTTTCCTGTTGAATCTCTGCGACTGGATTGGGATAATGTTGTTGGTAAAGTTCGAGGAGGTGAAATAAGTCTTGGGTATAATCTTTGAGGTAAGCGAGATTGCCGTGAATGAAGCTGACGGGGTTGTTGATTTCGTGAGCCACTCCGGCAATTAGCAATCCCAGACTGGACATTTTTTCGCTTTGAATTAATTGGGAATGAGTATTTTTTAGTTCGTCAAGTGCTGCTGCTAGTTGCACTGCTTGTTCTCTGCTTTGTGCTTCGGAATTTCGCAAGGCTTCTTCGGCTTTTTTGCGATCGGTGATGTCTCTCTGTATGCCGATGAAATGAGTTAATTTTCCTGTTCGATCGCGCACGGGAGATATTGAGAAACAATTCCAGAAAGCGGTTCCGTCTTTGCGGTAATTTTTTAATATTACCTTGCATTCGCTCTCTGTTTGCAAGGCTTGGCGGATGATTTCTAGCGCCTCGGAGTCGGTATCGCTTCCTTGCAAAAATCGGCAGTTTTTCCCGATAATTTCTGCCCGCCGATAACCTGTCATGCTTTCAAATGCGGGATTGCAATAAATAATTGGATGTTCTGGGTTGGTGGCGTCAAAAATCGTAACTCCGGTGCTGGTAGCTGCCATCGCCCGATCGTACAACCAAAGCATTTCTTCTGCGCGCTTGCGATCGGTAACGTCCCGCAGCGTCGCTAAATAAGCCATTTCTCCCTCCCATTCCGTTTCCACCACCCGCATTTCTACTACAGCATTTGCTTTGTGCTTGCGAATAGCTGCAACTTCTGTTTGCACGACGCGCATTCCTGCTGCTTCTGTTTCTCCAACTTGGGGAATAATATCCGTGTCCATCTCAATGTCGCAAGCTGAACCTTCTACTACCAAATTGCCAAAAAATGCTTGGCCTAAAAGTTCTTCTGCTTTGCAGTTAAACAGCGCTTCTGCTGACGGGTTGGCAAAACATACAAGCCCTTGCTTGTTGACGATTGCGATACCGTCGGCATTTTTAGCGATCGCATTCCGAAACCGAGATTCGCTAGCTTTCAAATCCTGTTCTAACTGTTCTATTGCTTCCTGCATCTGCTGGATTTCGCACAGATTAACAAGATAAGCTTCTGAAATGTTTGCCTCTGCCGAATTCTCTGCTAATTTTTTGGGCAACTCTTGATAGTTTATTCTCTCGATCGTGTTTTTAGCAATTGTTTTCTGGGTACTGCTAATATTACTGAGCTTATTTTCTGGATGGGCTTCATGAAAAGACATATTTAAACCTCCCATTTTTTTTATTAATGTGTTGCAATCGCCCAATTTTCCTGCCAATTTAGGGAAATCCGAATTTCCACTCGATGCTAACACATTACTTTTAGAAGTCATCCTAAAATATCGTTAAAATTCAAGATCTATCTCCATCGAAGGATCTATTCCACTTGAGTAAGTAATTTCAACAACATCGGCATTTACGTAGTAGAGAGATGGGCTATTAAGGCGACAAATGGCTTCAAGCCCTCTGGCAGCGGACAAAATAACAGGAGCGAGGCGCCAGTTATAAATATTTAGAAGCAACTGCCAAGTATAAAATATTATATGATTTATATAAAAAATAAAGTTTAGAAGCAGGCTCATCTTTGATTGAGTAAAAAAATAATCACAATTACCAATTAGCAAATTATCTACCTGCCGCCAGATTTGATATAGAATGTAACCTGTCTATTTTTGCGATCGCAATTTCAAACCAATGGCACGTCTAGCACTTCTGAGCGTATCGAATAAAACCGGGCTAATCGACTTAGCGCGCAGTCTAGTAGAAGAATTTGAATTTGACATTATTAGCAGCGGCGGGACAGCAAGCGCCCTCAAAGAAGCAGGCATCCCAGTCACGAAAGTTGCGGAATATACTGGTTCTCCCGAAATTTTGGGCGGGCGAGTCAAAACACTTCACCCGCGCATCCACGGAGGTATTTTAGCGCGCCGCGATGTACCGGAAGACGTCGCAGATTTAACCGATAATCAAATTCGGGCGATCGACTTAGTTGTAGTTAATTTGTATCCCTTTGAACAGACAATTGCCAAACCGGGTGTTACTCTAGCAGACGCGATCGAACAGATAGATATCGGCGGGCCCGCGATGCTGAGAGCTTCCGCGAAAAACCACGCTCACTTGAGTGTTTTGTGCAATCCCGAACAGTACAATACTTATTTAGCAGAACTGCGGCAAAACGGCGGGGAAGCATCCTTAGAGTTTCGACAAAAATGCGCGTTAGAAACTTTTCAGCATACAGCTAATTACGATCGCGCGATCGCCAATTATCTCAGCAGCCAATCCGAGCCAGAATCGAAGCTACCACAGGAGTTTAGCGTATCGGGAACCGAGCTGCAAACACTCCGCTACGGCGAAAATCCCCACCAAGCGGCCACTTGGTATCAAAGCGGAAATGCACCGACAGGCTGGACAACTAGCACCATCCTGCAAGGCAAAGAATTGAGCTACAATAATTTAGTAGATTTAGAAGCAGCAAGGCGGCTAATTGTAGAATTTCCCGAGACTCCCGCCGCCGCGATTTTGAAGCATACAAATCCTTGCGGTACAGCCTTGGGCTCGACTATTTCGGAAGCGTATCAAAAAGCTTTTGACACGGATTCAGTCTCAGCTTTTGGGGGAATTGTCGCCCTCAACCGCCCGATTGATGCTGCTACCGCCACGGCGCTAACTCAAACATTTTTAGAATGTATTGTCGCACCGGGGTGCGAACCGGAAGCGGAAGAAATTATCAAGAAAAAGGCGAAAGTTCGAGTATTGATTTTGCCGGATTTGAATCGAGGGCCAGCGCAAACTGTGAAAGTAATTGCAGGCGGTTTGCTGGTGCAAGAATCGGATAATGTAGTAGAAGAAACTAGCAAATGGCGCGCCGTTACCGAGAAGCAACCGACGGCGGGAGAGTGGGAAGAATTGCTGTTTGCTTGGAAAGTAGCGAAACACGTTAAATCGAATGCGATCGTTGTGACGCGCGATCGCACTACAATCGGTGTCGGCGCCGGACAAATGAACCGCGTGGGTTCGGCTAAACTAGCGTTGGAACAAGCTGGAGAGAAGAGTAAAGGAGCGATTTTGGCTAGCGATGGCTTCTTCCCCTTCGACGATTCGGTAAAAACGGCGGCTGAGGCGGGGATAATTGCGATCGTCCAACCGGGAGGAAGTATGCGCGATAAAGATTCGATCGCAGCAGCCAACCAACTCGGAATCGCAATGGTTTTCACCGATATCCGCCACTTCTTGCATTAGGAATAATGCTTAGAAATTATCAATTGTGTAGCCTATTATAGGGATATAATGGTCTTAACTTAACCCGAAAGACCGCCAGGGACTTAAGTCCCTGGCTCATAGCGAAAGTCCTCTGAAGAGGACTAAAGAACTCATCAGTCCTCTTCAGAGGACTTTCGCTATTAGACAGGGGTTTTAACCCCAGGCGGACTGTGGGTTTAACGCGATTGTTGACATCAATCAACACTGTTATATCCCTAACGAGTTCCCAGTTGCATATTTCAAAAATCATGACTTACACTGAACAGCAAATTAAAGCCCAAGACATAAAAGTTAAAATCCTGCTCACCGGCGGACATCAGTGCACCGTCATTCTCAAATCCGATACACCATTATTGCACAGCCTTGTCAAAGCATTAGTCGATCGCGCGCAACAGACAGTAGGTTTTTCCACATTATTTCAAATTCCCATAGACGACGGGCGTTCCAGCCTTTCCTTTCCCGCCGAGCACCTAATCGGATTAGTCACCGAACCCCCAATTTTCTTGCAGCAACCGCAACCGCAGCAGCCCGCAATCCCCCTAGAAATTCCCGCAGAAATTCCCGCAGAAATTCCCGCCCCCGCACCCGTAAATGACGATTTAATATCTCGCTACGCCCAAATAGATAACTTTTTGACAACCGCAGAAAAGAACAAACTAATTAAATATGTTTTAGCCAAAGAATCAGAATTTGTGACTACCAGCACCTCAACAAATGCCGAAGATTACCGCCGCTCCATGGTGCTCCACTCCTTCCCCGAATTCTCTACACTGATGGTGAATCGCATCAAAGCAATTCTCCCCGACGTGCTGCGAAAATTAAATATTCCAGCATTTGCTATTGGTGACATAGAAGCTCAGTTAACTATGCACAATGATAACAACTTTTACAAACTTCACAACGACAGCGGCTCTCCCGATACCGCAACCAGATTTTTTACTTACGTTTATTATTTCAACCGAGAACCTAAGGCTTTTTCCGGCGGGGAATTGCTGATTTACGACAGCAAAGTCGAGAACAATTTTTATGTTGCAGATGAGACATTCAGAAGTGTTGAGCCTCGGAATAATAGCATTGTATTTTTTCTGAGTCGCTATATGCACGAAGTTTTGCGAGTTAGCTGTCCCTCGAAAGCTTTTGCTGATAGTAGGTTTACGATTAATGGCTGGGTGCGAAAAGCGGATTGAGATGAGATTTGTGGGTTAAGTCGCATATCCCCAAGCCGGATAGGGTATTACCCAAGATAAGACGGCGGTTAAAACCGCGCCTACAAAAACAAAACCCGGATGGTGCGCGGGTTGAAGAATGGATCGTTAACATGATATTTTTTTATTGACACCGCATTTTCCTCAGTCCGCGCACCATCCGGACATTGTTTGTATAGACGCGGTTTCAACCGCCGTCTGCATCTACATCTGCATCTGCATCTGCATCTGCATCTGCATCTGCATCTACGTCTCCCGCGATGCGATGTTTATTCCTGAGCTCCGGCATTTTTGAGCAATTTCACGACAGTGGAATAACCTTTAAATTCAGCTAACATTAAAGCTGTATAATTTCCCGGATTTTTGTGATTTAACTCTGCACCAGCGGCGATTAAAATCTTTACTGCATCAGCATAACCCCGATGGGCGGCCCACATGATAGCAGTTGCGCCGGAATCATCGAGCAAGTTGACATCTGCGCCTTTTTCGACTAATATTTGGACGATCGCCATATAACCGCGATCGCACGCCTTCATCAAAGCCGTTTTCCCCAAATCCGCCGGGATATTCGGATCCGCACCACCGTCAAGCAAGGCTTTCACCGTCTCAGTATGTCCGTGAAATGCAGCCAGAGTCAAAGCCGTTTCCCCAAAGTTTTTAGCATTCAGGAAATCTGGGCGATTTGAGTTTACTTTTTGCAGCAAAGCTGATACGATCGCACTGTGACCGTGAACCGCCGCCACCAGCAAAGGCGTATCGCCCAACCGATTTCTCGAACCGACATGAGCGCCTCGATTTAACAGCAATTCCACGACATCTTGACAGCCTTCAACCACCGCAAAATTCAACGCAGTTTCATCATCTCTGTCCTTAGCGTTGATATCGGCGCCAGCATCTAGTAATATATGTGCGATCGCGCAATTTCCCCCAGCAGCCGCCGCCATTAAAGCCGTCCCGCCATCTCCACTTTTGACATTCGCATTAGCACCCGCAGCCAGCAAAGCTCGCACCGCATCCACATTACCGCAATCCGCAGCCAAAGTTAAAGCAGTTTCGCCCTCTTTGTCGGGAATTTCCAAATCAGCACCAGCGGCTAGCAGCGTCTCGACTACCGCCAAATTGTCCGCCGTAGCAGCCTGCATCAAAGGAGTTTTACTCTGTAGATTTTTAAGATTAACATCCGCAGCGCGATCGAGCAAAACTCGGACAATTTTAGCGCTACCTTGACTGATAGCTGAAAACAGCATAGAATTATCAGCCACAGCACCCGCCTCAGCCAAAGCTTTTACAACAGCTTCGTGTCCCGACAAAGCAGCTATTTTCAAAGCCGAATCTCCATCTTTATCGCGGACATTCACATCAGCCTTAGCATCAAGTAAAAGCCGCACAACATTGATATCACCTTTGAGAGAAGCAGCCATCAAAGCCGTACTTCCATCATCATTTTTAGCCTCAACATCAGCACCCGCAGCCAACAACAGCCGCATAACATCAGCCTGTTTGTGAGCCGCAGCCAGCATCAAAGCCGTCAGCCCAAAACGCCTGCTCGCGAGGTTGACATTAGCGTCATTGTTTAGTAAAATACGCACGATTTCCGTATAGCCCTTTTGGGCGGCAAACATCAAAGCCGTCGTCCCCTCAGAGTCTTTGGCGTTAGCGTCAACCCCCTTAGCGAGTAAAGCTTGGACGTGAATAATGTTGCCAGTCTTGGCAGCTTGGATCAATACAGCGTCTTGTTTAGTGGCAGGCATAAATAGTCTCTCATCCCGTATATTTGTACCGTCGCACGAGACGGACTTACTGGTATGCTAAGTTTTATGAAGTATGTTTACTAATCCTGAGAACACTATGAATCTGGAAATTCCGCAGTCTGTAAAAGTTTGGAGTCAATTCTTCCACCCAGTTTTAATGTGGGTATTGCTAGCAATCTCATTTTATGCTTTGTATCTGGGAATTCAAATCCGCCGTACCAGAAGTGCCGAAGGCGATGTCAAGAAAGAGTTAATCAAAGGCAAATTCAATATCAAGCACCACCAGATGGGCTCTTTGCTGCTAGGCTTGATGGTAACAGGGGCGATCGGCGCCATGGCAGTCACCTACATCAACAACGGCAAACTATTTGTCGCCCCGCACCTAGTAGCAGGCTTGGGAATGACCGTAATTATTGCCATTTCAGCCTCCCTGACTCCGTTCATGCAAAAAGGTCAAAATTGGGCGAGATACACTCACATCTTCCTAAATGTGGGGCTGTTGGGGCTATTTGGCTGGCAGGCGGTAACAGGTGTAGAAATCGTGCAAAGAATTATCAGTAAAATGTAACCGTTAGAGTACGATTCAGGACTTGCGCGCGGGTATCCAGAAACCGGGTTTTTCACGAAAATACCCATTGTAGACGTAAATTCTGCGAAAAACCCGGTTTCTCTAATCGTAACAGTCCTAGGGTGTGTCGCGATCGACAATCCCTCGATCAAAATCGACAATCCCATAGCGACACACCTTGGTTGTTCAACAGTTGAATAAACAACCCTCTCTTTTACTTTTTCCCAACACTCGCAAAGTGCATCGCAATGAGATTCTCGATGGAATTCATAAATTTTTATAGCGGCGCACCATAAAAAGAATCAAAGCCATGCTAGAAACCCTCATCAACTATTTTGTTTGCGCCACCAAAGGCCACATCACAAAAACGCAATTAATCAAATTCTTATATTTAGCAGACCTTTATGCTGTCAAATGGACAAACAAACAGCTTACAGACCTCCATTGGCGTTATTATCACTATAGCCCTTGGAACGAAAACATAATAGTCGCCTTAAATAAAATGAATGGCAAAACAATAGTTCAAGAATTTGTGGGAGAAACCATATTTATCCGACTTGGTGCCGAAGCAAGTAATATCGATGACTTAGAATTACCTATAGGATTAAAACTAATGCTGGAAAACATTCGCAGAGAATGGGCAGGCTCAGGACAGGATAAACTCCAAAAGTTACTAAAGTATGTGCACAGCACCGCCCCAATGATTGAGATTAAAGATAGCCATCAACTAGAGCAAGTAGTGAGGCTAAATCTTGAGACAGAAAGACAAAAATTAATCAGTCAATTAGGGTGAAAACGTGGCTGGAAAAACACCTCGTCAAGGTTGGATTTATTTAGTAAATCCCCAGAAAATATCTGTTCGTTGCAAGCAAAATCACAATCACATTTATGATTTAAGTCAAACAGGGAAGATTGAATGCAAAACAGTTGATTGCAATCGGATAATTAATTATAGCAGAGTTTTTCGGGGAGAGCATCATTATCTTATTTGGACAAGCGACCAATTTCAAGATAACTCTAAATGCTTACAAACTTTTACGGTGATTCCCTTAACGTTCCAAGAAACCTTCAAAGGTTTACCAACAGCGTATCCCATTAACTCGACCAGCAAAAATGGTCTCGATCGCAATTCATTGGCTTTAGTGCATCAGATATGTACTATTGATGCTAATTGTTTTAAGGACTCCCAAGGGAATTGGTTTGAGCGAGTTGGACAAGTGGATAAAGGAGATAAGGAGTCGATAGAAGAACGTTTAAATTATTTTTTGAATCTTGAGGATAATTCTAGTAATGATTGGTTGATGAACAATGTGTCTGTGGAAGTTTTAGAGAAAGTCTTTGATTATTTGCCGAAGGAGATGACGAAAAACATTGATTTAGAAAAAGTCATAAGCGATCTAGAACTATGGTAAGATGCAGACGGCGGTTGAAACCAGGTTTATACAAACTATTCATCACCTCGATCCTAATATTGTTCAGATAAGACACGTTGTGTTTTTATAATAAACCCGGTTTGTAGGGGCGGGTTCACCAAAAATATCTGGCACAAACAAATAATATTGTAAACCCGCCCCCACCCAACCGACCATCAAAATGTACCATTTTGTAGGGGGGCGGGTTCACCAAAAATATCTGGCACAAACAAATAATATTGTAAACCCGCCCCCACCCAACCGACCATCAAAATGTACCATGAATTTATCGGCAAGATGTTCATGTAAACAATGGTGGGGATGGGGCGGGTTTATGAGATTTTTTGTGGGTTTTATAGATGGTTGGTGAACCCGCCCCTACAAAATTTTGTGATTTTATTGATTAATTATACCCCACCCTAAATAAAAATGTAGTGCTTCCTGGTAGGCGATTATCCGTTAATTTGGTTGCTTCAGTAAACAACTCTTTGCGAGTCTGGCATAATGCTGTTTGAATGTCGGTGTACTTTGCACACCATTCCATGATATTATCACAAACTTCATCCTCTGTTTCTCGGAAAGTATCTTTTGCTTGATTAAGGTTTTCATGCCTATTATCTATCAAAAATAGGGTTTTCTGATTTTTGATGAGGTGTATGAAGGCCTTGATATTTTTATGATTTATTTCCAGCATAATTATTTGATTGCTACTGACCAGTTGCACAAAATGCAGCCCAATGATAATGCGATCGAAAAGGTGGTTCTCCTGTGGACTCTAGATGATCGAGCATATCGTATAGATCCTCTTTTAGGGAGGGACGTATCGAAAGTTTGCTTGTCCACTGTTGTAACTTTTCTACTGTAACATCCCGCAGCCAAAGTTGAGCTTTGTTGAGGGCAAGAGCGACGCTTAACCCGGCTTTGAGATTCTGATAAAATTCTATCATCAGCAATGAAGTAGATACATCATTAACTGCCCAAAGTGTCGGTACTACACTGGAACTCCCAGCCACTAGGAAACCGCTAGGTAAGCTGATATATTCATCTCTGATGCTTTGAAAGTCGCTGATGCCGGTTTCGCAGGCGGAGAGGACTACTAGGCGACATTCTCGGAAGTCGAGGGCAAAGATGTCTGCTAAGGTGAGGCATTTGTCAAGGTCGAGAATGTTGCCATTTTGTAAGGGTTGATAACGGTTGGGGTTTGATTCTGCTGGCGCTGGCGGGAGTAATTCGCTGTCGGCTAGCAGCAATGCTGAGAGCAAAGGTTGCTGAAAGTTAAAGTAGCCGTGACAGCTAAAGTGGGCGCAGTGGGCGATACGGAGACGGCTGTCGTCTATGGCTGATTTTTTGGCATTATTTTGGATGAGAATATCTTGATTTTCTGGTTGGAAATTCTGACGGATTGCTTGTACTTCTACATCGGTAAATTCCAGGTCTTTGGTGGGATTTTGGACGGCAAATAGCTGTGTGAAATTGTGGCGTTTTCGCCTTTTTTGTGCCTGTTGCAGCAGTTGGCAACTGGGGGCGTAGCGGACACTTTGTTTGAAGCAATCTAGCAGGCAAGGATTAGTTGGTTCTGGAGATGGGGTTTCTGAATTAAACCGCTGCCAGGCTTCACGGCTAACTGGCAAGGCGTGAAGGGGGAGAAGGTGCAGGAAGCGATGGGGAATTAAAATTAGTTGACTGCACTGTTTGGGAACTCTTTCCAGAAGATCGTTGAGATGCAAAATATCACCTAGACTTTGGAGGCGGGAGGCTAGGCTTTGCTGCCATTGAGTTTTGTTTTCTTGGTAGTCTTTCAGATACTCGTTGAACCAATTTTCCAAGGCTTTAAAGTCGGCTTTTGAGGATTGCCAGACTGTAGGAGTTGGTGATTCTGGGGTGATGATGAAAGCAAGAAGTCTGTCGCTTGTAATGTACCACTGAAGGATAGCGGTGTTTTCTGCTGTGAGGGATTGAATCTCGCTGTAGGAGATGCCTTTAACTTCTTGGGTGAGTGCGAAATCGGGGTCGATGGGTTTGATGTCGCGGGCAATCAATTCATTTAGTTGTTGCCGCAATTGGGTGAGATGCGATCGCTCGCGAATGATGCTTTGTATGTTGCCGATTTGAAGGCTGCGTTCTCCCGATATCGTGCGGCCGTTGTTGTTACGATTTGTCTGTTCGATATCGAGTCGTCGCTGTTCGGAATCAATTTCTCGACGCAGGCGCGAGAGTTCGTTGAGAACGGTTTCGGGAATGTCACCTTTGGGGTAGATGTCGCGGGTGGCGAGGAGTTCGACTAAGTTGCGGGCTTTGCTGCGTTCGGCGTATTCTATGGCTGCGGTGTACTTTTTTAGTTCTAGGCAAACTTCCACCATATTTCGATAAAGTTTATTCCATTCCAAGTTATCCTGTAAAATCTGCGGTTCCTCACCGTTAGGACAATTCAGCAGTGCATTAATCAATTGCAGATAAGCAGAATTGCGGTGTGCATCTCCTCCCTGCATCTCTTGAGCCAAAGCTTGACTAATTTGACCCACTAATTGCTGCAAAAAACCCGCATTTTGTTCGCCATCCGCCGCCATCCGACTCGCCACTTCCTGCATCACTTCAATCAAGCCCGAGTCAACAAACTCAGAGTGCTCTTGCAATACATTCCCCTCTTCCCCAGACGGACAACTCAGCAGCAATTGAATCAGATTCAGGTAAGCTCGGACGCGGTTTTCATCCATGAGGCGTGACCTTCAACATTCTTTATTCCCTCATTTGTACCACAAATACAAGCAGCCCCAGCTAAACTGCAATAATTATTTAATTTTCCAATCTAGCGGCTTAGTTGCTCAGTTTTAATTGACAAATAACTTGATTTGTGTATATAAGGTTTGTCTGACGTTCTTAGGTAGTCGATTTTGATGAGATAAGTAGTTTGCGATCTGAGAAAATACGGGACATCGCAGTGCCGATATATGGTAACTTAACCCCAAAGTCCGCCAGGGAATTAATTCCCTGGCTAATAGCGAAAGTCCTCTCAAGAGGACTAAATAAATAATCAGTCCGAGAGGACTTTTGCTTTTAGGTAGGAGTTTAAACCCCTCGCGGACTGCGGGTGTAATGCAGAGAAACCCGGCTTTTTTACCCGCCATTAAAAATTTGCTCCGCCGTCAAAGTCAACTCTGGAAATACCACCGACTCAATTCTCTCATCTCCCCGAAACAGCTTAACCTGATACTCACCATCTACCAATTGACAAACCGACAAAGTAGGTTGTTTCGGAGAACCAATATAACGCCTACCTCCCAAACCCAAATAATCGACAATCCAGTATTCAGCAATGCCTAATGCTTCATACTCGATCATCTTATGTGCATAATCATCGCGCCAATTTGTGCTGACAACTTCAATCGCGAGAGGAATGGATGAGCCTTGAGTAATTGTTGAGGATTTTGCCCATAAAGGCTCTAGCGCTAAAGCATCACGATTAACTGCTAAAACATCAGGTAAATAACCAGTTTCTTGTTCGGGAGATTTAACGAGGGCATTCTTGGGGAATCGATAGGGAAGTTGCAGCCGCCGAGTTTCTAGAATTAGTTCTGTCTGCAAAAATTCAACAACTTCTTCATGTTTTCCTGTCGTCTGCATCTCAATAATAACTCCGTTATGTAGTTCATAGCGTCCGTTTTCTGGCTTCCATTCCAGAAACTCATCGAAAGTTATTAACTTGGATATTGCTTGAATCATGGGAAAACCTCCAATGTTCTAAGATCAGTTTAACATAAGAATAATTAGTCCTCAATTTTAGTTAAAGGTAGATGAATAATTTGATTTTGATATTCATTAGGAAAATAACATCAAAATCAAAATTGATTCATCTATGTTTTGCCCAAGGCTTAAATTTCCACTTAAAATAAATATACCGGGAATATGTTGGGGTGCGGAATTTTGGCTGCAAACCTTAATACAATTGGTTTGATTGTTGTGAATGCGAGTCCTTTGATTGATGCGGACTAAAGTCCTCACTACGAACCTTTATTTGAGGTTGGGGGTTGTGAATTTTGACAACCAGCGGTTTTTCAGTTTCTTTAAGTGCGATCGCCTTAAATTATCCACCAACCGCTGCAACTGAGCCAAATTTCCCGCTTCGCCGCCGTACTTCCACCGCACGTAAGCTTGCGAAACTTCCTCAATTACCTCAGCTTCATCGGTTCCATGATGTGCGCGCATTGCCTCAGCATACTCCAAAGGCGTTTGAGCTTTCTGTTTGGCAAAGCCCCGACTCGCCAAATCCTTCAGCATTTGCTGATAAACGCCCTCCACGGGCGGTAATTTACCCAGCCAACGCCGATAGCGCCACTTGCGCCACCCTTGCCACATTAACCAGCCTAGGAAGCCAAAGCCGATCGCACCAATCAACCCAGTAAACAACCCAACCCAACCCTTAGCAAACTGTCCCAGAAACCAGCCCACAATCAAAGTAATCCAGCCAATTACAAAACCGATAACCGAATCCAACCCGCTTCTCAGAGGCGTCGGTAGCCAACCGGCGATCCACTTCCAAAACGATTCCAGTGCGCTAAAAGTCTGGTTGTCTTCCACCGAAGCCGGAATCAACGGATAACCTGGAATCGGATTAAAACCAAACCAGCCGTATTTAGGAAAATATACCTCCGTCATTAAGAAAGCGTCGGTATTTTTCACAACATACAAACCAGTAAACGGGTTGAATTCTCCCGTATCGAAACCACCAGCTACTCGTGCCGGAATCCCGATCGATCTGAGCATAATTGCCAGTACCGTCGAAAAGTGGTCGGGATATCCGCCTGTAACCTTTTTGCCGTCTTGCGTGTTTTGATAGCCAAACAGAAAACCCTCGACTAAATCTTCTGTTTCTTCCAAGTAAGGCAAGGCTTTTACAAGTTTGTAATTCGGATTTTGCTTCAAATATTGAGCTAAATACAAAGCTTTTTCGTAGGGAGAATCGATCGCCCTCTCTGACTTAGCTACTCTAGTTCTCGCCAACAAAATTTCTTCTGTTTTTTCTCGCACCTTCTGGGCAATTTTCGGCGGCACGTCCAAATAGAACTTGCGAATATTTTTCGGATAATTAGTACCAGTTTGCCCCAACCCGGAGCGATCGCGAACAGGTACATTAGAAATCACCGTATAAGTCAAACCTTCCCGCAATTCCACAGGCGATCGCAAACCGCCCTCCGCATCCACCGCCACATCCATCGTCGGAAAATACAGTTCTTTCGGCTTAGCCAAAGCCGGAATCAAATTCGGCAACTGAGCAATAATAGTATAACTTTGAATCACCTCTTGAATCCGAGGCGCATTCGGAAACGGATTCAGATAAAATTGAAAAGACCACCTCGGTCTATTCACCTTTTGAGCTTGTTCGTTGCGAGAAATTTCCCAACCCTGACCCGTGTATTTGTCAAAGCCCAACACCCGCCAAAAACCCGCCGCTTGCGATCGCACGCGCATCACCACTTGGGGTTTCATTTCCCCCCGCAAATTCTGATTGATGCGCTGGTTGAAACCGTAATAAAAAGTAGAGTCCACCTCTCCTGGCCCTTTGTCTGGGTTTCTCCCCCTTCCTCCGCCACTTCCTTGTTCATTTCCCCCTCTGACATACCCCGGATTTAAAATGCTGCGCGAGTCAAACTCTCCCTGATATTCAATGGGAGCACTGACAGGAAAAGTCCGCAACTGATAGCCCGGGAGGCGCGGCAAAAACGCAAAAATAGTCAGCCCCAACCCCACAGTTATTACCAGCAGCCAACCAAAATACTTGGGGGATAGAGTAGCAGCAAACAGTGACAAGTTCTTATTTTTGCCTGCACCTTCTACTTTCTGCTTGCTACCGTCTGCTTTGGAAAGTCCCAAGCGCGATCGATAATCCAACACCAAAGTCGGCAGCGCTAAAGCCAAAAACACCACTAGCAACGGCCCAAAAGTCAGCGTTTGACTGATAGTCGCCGCTACACTCAACAAAATCAACCCGATGACGATCGAATAGCCCAAATCTTTGCGGCGGGGCAAATCGAAGCTGTGCAGCACTTGAATGTGAATTAACAGTTGCGCCAAAACTAACCGGGTATCGTTCAATTCCCCTATCAAACGGGTAAAAAAAGCGAACAGCGCCACCAGCATGGCAATAGCTATGCAGAACTTAGCAGCTACATTGCGATCGCGGCGGCGGTACCAACTCCAAGTTGCCCCCACAATGCTAACAGGCACAGCCCACAGGTTCAGCGCTTCTTCAGCAGCAACGTCTGTCGCCACAATGCCCACAATTACCAACAACTGAACTAGGATTCGCAGCAGCAAAGAATCCTCAATCACCGGCGGAGGCATGGCCTCAATCTGCTCCCACAGCTTACCCAAAACAGGTATCTTTCGCAGGTTATCAGTTGTCATGTGCACCCATCCAACGATTTTAGATTTTAGATTTTAGATTTTAGATTGAATCCACAGATAAATCTGAGAGGGCTTTAACTAAAATCTAATTTTTTTTGCTTTTCACGAGCGAGGTCGGGGGATTGAATTTGTTTGTGTGTGAGGTCAAACCCTAGAGGAAAAACATACATTATTTACTCTAATTTTACCAGAAAGACTTGGCTTAAAGCCTCTCCCTTGTAGGGAGAAAATAAAATTAGACTATTCATTACTCCAATCTTCTTCCTTCCAGGTAGAGGTAGCCCTCAAGCGGTCAACTATCAACTGTCATGAACGTCAACTGTCAACTGAACTTTTTAGTTGCTATCTTGTCCTGACAAAATTGGACGAATAGCAAACATCAGAGGTCTAGTCTCGAAGTTTTGGAATCGAACTTCTAAGGCATAAATCTTATCCGGTTGCGGATCGAACAACTCCACACTTAAATGCCCGGAATTCGGACGATGTGCAGTTGCTTCGGCATCTCCTCCCTTGAGTTCCAAACTTCCTCCCCCAGGAAATTCGCACTCAACCCTTAAACACGGTCTTGGTGGTTCTGTATTGCGGTTGGACAGGTATTGAGCTTGCAGAGTCAGCGAACCCAAAGCTGTCAACCATTCTCGGGAAACCGGCGGCTGATTTACAGGACAATTCAAAGTTAGAGAGTCAATGATTTCTCGGGCGGCCAACAGCGACATCAGCATTTGTTGATCGGTAGTTGCCACTTCGTAATTCGGTAAATCTTCTACTTCTACCTCTGAAGCTGTAGTTCCTCTGGCCGGACTCATGAGTACAAAACCAGCTAATTCGTTAAGTTCCTGAGACTGGCCCGGAAACAAGCTATCTACAGCGCGGACTAACTTCGCTCCTTCCCGCAGTGACGACATTACCAATTCCTGACAAGGTTCTAGCAGTTGAGCAAAAACCCCTTGGGCGATCGGAATTGGCAGGCGACCCCATCTAATATTTTGTAGTTGGGGAGTCCAGATGTGTAGGGGGGGAACCCATTGGGGGGCTACATCGTCTGGGTAGTCGTGGTCGTAACTTTTAATTTCTGTTTCCCAGGGGAACAGCGGCGGGTTGGATTCAATTTCGGCTCTAAGCCTTTCTTTTAACAAGGTCTGAAAACGGTCTTGCACGGTCGGTATATCTCCAATAGTCAGCGGTTGTGCGGGTGCATTGCTGTGCGCCCCCACTTGATAATCCAGCGGGTCTGGTTCGTCCCATTCCCAATATTCCACCCCAGAATTGTCTTCGTCGCCCCACTCTTCTGAGAGATGGGGCAGATTGAAGTTCTCCTCATCTTCGCTAGAGGCATTCTCGATCGGCGCCTGCAATACCCAGTCTAAAAAATGGCGCTCGAAAGCCTCTGCATCCCTGTTCGTTTCGTTATTCATCACTAGATGCCCCTTCTCCGGAATCTGAACGATTTCGCAATTCCCAGGCAAGTTCGAGTAATTTAAACCACCGTTTCTGTACCTGGGCTACCGTGCTGCCGAGGGTTTGCGCGATCGCTGACTCTGACAGACCCTGTTGCTTCAACTTTAACAAACGCTGCCCCTCTGGCCCGATTTGCTCGCCAAATATCTGCCATTGAGAAGGCAGCAAACCCAAATTTTTATCTAAGTCTGCTTCCAGCCACTGGTGAACCAGTTCCCAGCGGTGCGACATGGCAAACCTGAGCAAATGGTACTTAAAGCGCTGCTGCAAATAGTCTCTTTGGCGCGGAGTTATGTTTAGAAGCGACTCTATTTCATTAGTCGGCAAATCTTGCAAGCGCAATATGAAATAATCGGCGCATTCTTGTTGGTTGCGCTCTTTCAAGTAAGCGACTAATTCGTCAATCACATTTTGCCGCAGAGATTCTGACTCATCGCCTTGGGGGCGAATTGCCGAGGAACCCTGGCCCGCCATTGCTTCCCGCACCGAGTGCACCGAGGTGTCGTTCCAAGTTTGGTCGGAATCTGAAGCCCCTCCATCGGCGGCTTGTTCCATATCCACCGAGGTTTCTTTCGGTTGCTGCTGGGAAAAGGTTTGGGCCCGCAAAATAATTAGTTGCTGGCTCCGGTTGCGAGGCAAAGGAATGCGCCGCTTGCCGAAACGCTCTACAAAGGCCATGTACTCTGCTAGTTCTAAGCGAGTGCGAGGACTGTAGGTAGGTGGCAGTTGGGTTTCCCGCCGGAATGCCTTTAAAGCTTCCAGATAAAATCCTTGCAAGAAATCTTTGATCAGTTCTACTCGCGCCTGATAGCTAGACTGCACCTGGGGAGGGGTGATGTAGCGATAGACGATCGCGCTGAGGGTACTGTGCAATTCTACTCGCCCGGGCCCGGAGCCTAAACTGTAATAGTGGAGGCATTGTTGCAAGCGGTGCTGAGCTAGGCTCTGGGCTGAACCCTCTATGTCTCCGGAGTTTTGAATCCGCTGACTTTCTGTGCATATCCTGTTGACTTCTGCTGCGAGTCGCCCTGCTACATCTTGGCAATTCTGCTCTGACGCGCGAGTGGACTTTTTGAGTTCGTCTAACAGCAGTTGAAATATGGTTTCCACGCTCTGGCAGATTTCCCGCATGATTGTTTACAGCTCACATTGAAATTAGCACAGTTAGTAGCAGTATGGAGATTTTTTTTCTACCGCTACTTGCTCCGGTATTTCCGGCACAGGACAAACTGCAATGTCCTCGATCTCCTGTTCTACAAAAATTAGGGGGTTAGAGCCTCGTCCTTCCAGGACGACTTTATTCTAAAAATCCTCTTGCCATTTTGTAGAAATATAGTAAAATTAAACAAGGAGGTGATCCAAGTGTTCAATCTGACTTATGAATTCAAATTGAAACCGACAAAAACACAAGTAGCAATATTTGAGGATTGGTTGGAACAATGTCGCAAGGTATATAATTATGCCCTGCAAGAACGTAAAGATTGGTATAATTCGCGA